>WTHH01000041.1 GCA_011523195.1 Verrucomicrobiales bacterium | reverse complement strand
TCGGTCAGTTCGCAAATAAAGTCATGGCAATTTGCAGCCCGGGCGGCCTCAAAATTCTCTTAATCGGAGGCGTCAAGATTTCCGTAGGCGATGTTTTCACGGACGGTGCCGTTGAACAAAAATGGCTCGTGACTGACGACCGAAATGTTTCGCCGCAGTGACTGGAGCGAGGTCTCGGCGATGCTCTGGCCGTCGATTGTGATTTTGCCGTCGCTGGTCTCGTAAAACGCAGACAGGAGGTTGACGAGGGTGGATTTGCCGGCGCCGGTCGGCCCGACAAGCGCGGTCATCTGGCCCGGCTTGGCGATGAGAGTGATGTCGTTCAACGCCGGCTTGTCTTCGGTGTAGTTGAACTGCACGCCGCGGTACTCGACCTCTCCGCGTACCGGCTCCGGTAGTGGGCGATTGGCCGCGGCGGTTTTTCGTTCCTCGGTGGAATCGAGGATGTCGAAGACGCGCTCCCCGCCGGCCCGGGCAGATTGCAGCATTTGGTTCAGCCCGTGCAGCTTGCTAATCGGTTCGTAAAACAGGGCGAGATAAAATAGGAACGCCACCAGTTCGCCGACGGACATCTGGTCGTCCATGACCTGCCCGCCGCCGATCCACAGGACGAGGCCGGTGCCGGTGGCGGCAATGAAGCTCATGGACGGATTGTAGAACGCCCAGGCACGCATGATCGTCAGTGTGCCTTGTCGCATCGCCTCGGCTCGGTCAGTGAAGCGCCCGTCCTCATGCTGCTCGCGGCCAAAGGCCTTGATTTCGCGCACGCCCTGCAGGTTGTCCATCAGAAGGGCGTTCATGGCACTGGAAGCCTGGCGTTGTTTCCGGTAACGCTTATGGGCAGTCAGCGTGTACCACATCGCGCCAAGGGCGAGCAGGGGTATCGGAATCATCGCCACACCAGCCAGGACTGGGTTGGTGGCAAACAGGATGGCCAGCACTCCGAAAATGCTGACTATCGCGACCGTGCCCTGCTCGGTGCCGTCGATCAGCAGTCGCTCAACCGCGTTCACATCCTCGATGACGCGGGTCATGAGATCGCCCGAAGCGCGTTTGTCATAGTAGCGCACCGGCAGGCGTTGCAGGCGGGCGTACACCTCGCGGCGCATGTCGAACACCACGTTTTGCTCGAAGTGATTGTTTACCTGAATCCGGACGCAGTTGAAAAAGTCCCGCAGGAAAAATGCACCGACCAAAAGTAGGATGGCGGTATCGAGTTGGCTGGTATTGCCTAGCCCGATGACGTCGTCGATGATGTACTGGGTCAAACGGGGAAAGGCGAAGGCACACAGCAGGGACATTACCGCGCACGCGATCGTGGCCAGGGCCAGCCCCTTGTACGGCCAAAGATAGGCGCTCACACGGCGGATGATCTCGCCGGTGGATCGTTTTTTCGCCGTGAACGTCGGGTCGTTTTCGGTCAGATGAGCGTGGCTCGACATGAATCAACGCTTGGCCAAGCGCTTGGCGCCGGCAAAAGCTGGAAGGTTTTTGCGGTGTGCTTAGCCAAGTTTCAAGTTGAATTCACATGGATTTAAAAGACGGACAGCATTTGGGTGTCGCCTCCGCTTAGCCAAACGGCACGCAAAAAAAACTGAAATCAGGAAACTGAAAACTTGCAACTCATGTTCGAAAAACGATCCAATTCGCCCATGCAACGCAGAACCTTCATGCAAGCCTCGACGGTGGCCGCCCTGGCCGTTCCGTTTGTCGTGCGCGGAACACAACGGAAGATTCGAATCGGCCAGATCGGGACGGGTCATTCGCACGCTTCCGGCAAGCTGGCTGCCATTCGAACCCTGTCGGATGACTTTGAGTTGGTCGGAATCGCACAGCCGAAGGAGGCTGCAGCCAAGGCGGTGCCGAACAGCGGTGTTTATCTCGGGGTAAAGCGGATGACGGAGGAGGAACTACTGGCGACACCTGGATTGGAGGCGGTGGCGATCGAGACGGAGTTGACCCACTTGGTTGCCGCGGCCAAGCGGGCAATCGCGGCCGGGATGCACATTCACCACGACAAACCGGGAGGGTTGAATCTGTCCGGTTTTCGGGAGTTGGTCGACTTGGCCAGACGCAAAAAGCGGGTGATACAGATGGGCTACATGCTACGCTACAACCCAGCGTTTCAATTCATGTACAACGCAGCAAGGGAAGGCTGGCTCGGGGAAATCATGGAGATCGACGCGATGATGGGAAAGATGGCCTCCGCGTCGTTGCGGGGGGAGTTGGGCCGCTATGAAGGCGGCGGGATGTTCGAGTTGGCCTGTCACCTGATCGACTCGGTCGTGCACGTGATGGGTCGGCCCAATACGGTGCGCGGATTTCAGCGCGACTCGCAGGGCGACGGAATTCGCGACAACCAGTTGGCTGTTCTCGAGTACGAAAAGGCGACTGCGGCGGTGCGTTGCAACCATCGGGATGTGTTCGGTTTTTCCCGGCGCCGATTTCAGGTCGCAGGGGACAAGGGTGTGATTGAAATCCGTCCGATGGAACCGGGAAATCAACTCGAGCTGAGTCTCGCTGAGGCCAAGGGCGGCTACAAGCGCGGCACTCAAACCGTGAAGCTGCCGCCAAGGCGTGGTGGGCGTTACGACGGGGAATTTGCCGACTTGGCAAAGGTGATTCGCGGAGAGAAGGAATTCGAATGGTCATACGACCATGACTTGGCCGTGCAGGAGACCGTTCTC
>WTHH01000273.1 GCA_011523195.1 Verrucomicrobiales bacterium | reverse complement strand
GGGTAGTATCTTCGCCCCCCCCCGCCGGGGGTGGAACGAAACGATTGGGGGATTTTTGAGCCTCCCCAACACTTGGCCAAGCCTTGGCCAAGGTTTCAAAAGCGAACAAAATTGAAATGATCAAAGTCGAAAATCTGAGCAAGGAATTCGGGGCGAAGGTCGCCGTGGATGACGTCTCGTTCACCGTCGAGCGGGGAGAAATCCTTGGCTTCCTCGGGCCGAACGGCGCAGGTAAATCCACCACTATGAGAATGATCACCGGGTACATTCCGCCCACCGCTGGTGTGGCCCGAGTGGGGAGCCATGACGTCATCGAGAATCCCATCGAGGCAAAACGCCTGATCGGCTATTTACCTGAAAGTGCGCCATTATATACGGACATGACCGTGGAGGGTTTCCTTGGTTTCTGTGCCGAGGTGCGCGGCATCAGCGGCGCAGACAAGGCCAAGGCGATCGACCGTGCCATGGAGATGTGCTTCCTCGAGCAGGTGCGCCACCAAAGCGTCGATACCCTCTCGAAGGGTTACCGGCATCGCACCTGTTTCGCACAGTCAATCATTCATGACCCGGACATACTCGTGATGGACGAACCTACGGACGGACTCGATCCAAACCAAAAACACGAGATGCGCATGTTAATTCGACGCATGGGCCAATCTAAAGCAATAATCTTTTCCACACACATCCTCGAGGAGGTAGAGGCGGCTTGCACAAGAGCGATTATCATCGATCAAGGCAAGGTTGTAGCGAATGGCACTCCTGACGAACTCAAAAACAAGTCAGAATTAGCCGGCAGCTATATAGTCTCTTTAAACAACTCTGAGGCAGCGGCAGTCCGCGATAAGCTAAATACTATCGTTCAGGCAGCCAAGGTGACCGTTATCAATGATAAAGCTCCAATAATCAAAGTTCGGGTATTCCCCAAAAGTAAAGATTCGAATGGTGAACTTGGACGGGCCATATTTGAAACAGCCTCTCAGAACAGTTGGATAATTAGTGAAATTAAAAAGGATGAAGGACGTCTAGATGATGTCTTCAGAGAAATAACTCTATCTGAAACAAAGAATTAATATATAAAAATGAGTAGTATTTGGACAATAACAAAGAGGGAGCTTGCTGGGTATTTCTACTCGCCTGTAGCTTACGTTTTCCTTGTCATTTTCTTATTAATGACTGGGGCATTTACATTCCTAATTGGCCAATTTATGGACAGCAACCAAGCGTCATTAAGACCTTTTTTCCAGTGGCATCCTTGGTTGTATTTGTTTTTGGTTCCAGCTGTTGGCATGAGGCTATGGTCGGAAGAACGCCGGCTTGGCACAATGGAGTTACTCCTTACTATGCCAATTTCTCTTTGGCACTGTATTGTTGGAAAATTTATTGCATCTTGGTTATTTTTAACTCTCGCACTAGCTCTCACATTCCCCATTTGGATAACAGTTAATTATTTAGGTGATCCAGACAACAACGTAATTTTTGCAAGCTATATTGGTAGTTTTTTCTTAGCTGGTGCATATCTATCCGTTACAAGCATGACTTCAGCTTTCACCAGAAACCAAGTAATTAGCTTTATACTTTCAGTTGTAATATGCCTGTTTCTAGTTCTCTGCGGATTTCCTCCAGTTACAGATGTCGTTGAAACAGTAGCCCCCAGGTGGATTGTAGAATTTACTGCGGCATTTAGTGTTATGCCCAATATCGAACAGTTCAACAACGGCCAAATCGATAGCAGATCAGTAATTTACTTTTTGTCTGTGATAGGGTTTCCCCTTTTCACTACTAGCGTTATTATAAAAGGCCTCAGAGCTTAATCTGAATTTAAAATTTAAAATGAAAAAAGAAACAAAATTAAACGTGTATGCAAATTCCCTTATCGGGGTAGTCGTCATATTTATTGGCATAGTGTTGTTTAACACAATAACTGCTCAGCTAAAATTCAAGGCCGATCTAACAGAAGGCGACTTGTTTACTCTTTCAGAGGGATCAAAAAAACTATTGGAGGATCTTAAAGAGGAAGGTGACGGTAGTAAGCTTGAAATAAGGTTTTATTTAACGCAGGGGGAAAAAGGCGTTCCAGTCTTTGTAAGCGAGCATGGGCGACGTATTGAAGACCTTTTAGATCAGTATCAAGAATATGCAGGTAGCAATATTGAACTAAAAAAAATTAATCCCAGACGAGATACTGACGAAGAGGAGCTTGCAGTCAATGATGGGATTCAGTTGTTGAATAATGCGTTTTACGTCGGTATGGCAGTCAGTTTCTTGGATACAACCGAGGTAATACCATTTTTCGACCCAGCCAAATCTACAACTCTTGAATATGATATCTCGCGCGCTATTAAAAACGTTCTAAAATTAAAAGAAGACAGGCAAACAATTGGCGTGATGAGTAGCCTTAACGTTTGGGGAGGACCAGATGCTTCAAATCCAATGGCAATGATGAATCGTGGAGCTCAACAACCACCTTGGTTTTTTCTCAGACAACTTCAACAAGACTTTAATGTGGAACGCTTGGAAGCAACTGCTACAGAAATATCTGATGACATAGACCTCTTGTTAGTTATTCATCCAAAAAACATTTCAGATGCAACAGAGTACGCAATTGATCAATTCGTTTTAAGCGGGAGAAAATTAATTGTTTTTGCAGATCCATTAGCCTTAAAGGATGAAGGGAACAATCAGAACCCCCAAATGCGCATACCAGGTATGGGGGGTGCATCAACCCTATCTAGTTTATTCAATAAATGGGGAGTAAATTTTGAAAATTCCAAAGTAGTTGCTGATTTTAATTTCAGGCTTAATCAACGAGATCCTCTTTCAAGAGGTCGAATAATGCCGGCTTATCTGGCTTTGGGTAAAAAAGCATTTAACCAAGAGGAAATCGTTACAAGAGACTTAGGATCAATAAGAATGCCATATGCAGGTAGTTTTGATGTCAGTAATTTGGCAACGGGCCTAACTGCCAAAGAATTGATATCAAGTTCAGATCAGGCAAAGTTAGTTGATGGCATGTCATCTCAATTTAATGGCGAAAAGATAATGGATTCATTTCTTACCGGAAGCGAAGACGGCAAACCTACTGGAACAAAAAAGTTTGCACTCGCTGTAAAAATCAGTGGAACTTTCACAACTGCATTTCCAGACGGAAAGCCAGGTTCCAACGGAGAGGAGGAGGAAAGTGATGAAGAAAAAACAACTAATAGTAATCATTTGAAGGAATCTGAAAGTGAAAACCATGTATGTCTCATTGGAGATACAGACTTGCTATCAGAAGAACATTTTCTAATTCAACAACGATTTCTATTAAGTCAGAATGTTTCATTCGTTCAAAATATTGTTGATCATTTTGGTGATGATACTCTCATAAATATAAGAAGCAGAAATCAGGACCGTCCATTTACAACAATTATGGATTTGGAAAAGGAAGCCCAATCCAAATTTGAAGATAAATTGAAAAAACTTGAAGCGGAGCAGCAGGCGATTCTTCAAGAAAAAACTAAACTGGAAAGCACTGGGAAAGGTCAAAATCAATTTACGTTAAGTATCGATCCTGAAGCTTTGAAAGACATCCAAAAAAAGGAACTCGAGAAACGTAAGCAAATTAGAGAAATCCGAAAAGAATTAAGATCTGAGATCGATTTAATTCAATTACAAATTAAATTAGCAAACATAGTATCCATGCCGGCACTGGTTATAATTGCAGGCATAATCTTCTTTGTTCGCAAACGAAAAGTTACAGCAGCTAAATAAAAATCAAAATGAACAAGAAAAATCTAATTGCATTAGTAGTTGTAGCCACTCTTGGGGTTATTGCTTATCTAACTTCGAAAAATAATGATGATCAACCCAGTTCAAAAACCGGAATTGGCGCTGAAGTCGTTAAAAAAATAGATCCAACAAAAATTACTGCCATTACGATAACAGACAAGGATGGCAGTGTAACATTGGAGCAAAAAGACCAGCAATGGAATGTCTTGGAACGTGACGGGTTTGAAGCTAAATTTGAGGATATTCAACAATTGGTTTCTGATTCAGTCACTCTTAAATCACTCAGACAAATTAATGCTAGTGAGAAGCAATATGGCCGTTTTGAGCTAGTCGACCCTTCTACAAGCCAGGATAAATCGGGATTAAAACTCGAATTTAAGGGCAGCGATAAAAAGGTTCTAAAGACATTACTGATTGGTAAAAAAAGCAGTTCTAATTCCGGCGCAAATGCTGGTTCGCCATTCGGCTCGTCAGATAATCAACGATTCGTATTGGCAGACGGGATTATCAATGTAATCGAAATTGATTATTCTAGTGCCCTTAACGATATAGCAGCAGATGCTAGCGAGTGGCTAAACAAGGATGATTTTTTAAAGATAGAAAAAATTAAATCGGTGTCTGTCAATCACCCTGATAAAGCGAACTCTTGGAGTCTTACTCGTGAAAAAGATGGGGATGATATGACATTAGTAGATGCTAAGGAGGGAGAAAAACTTGACTCATCCAAGGGCAATAGTGCCGGGCGCGTCTTCGGTTTTGCCAATTTTGATGACGTCGCCAGCAAGGAAACCGACCCCAAGGACATCGGCATGGACAAGGCAGTCTCCGCCAACATCGAGACCTTCGAGGGCTACACCTTCGCCATCAAGATGTCTAAGAGCGGTGAAGATCACTACATGACAGTCAACGCCGCTGGCACCCGCGTTCCCCAGGACGACGAGTCCAAGGCACGTATTCCTCAACCGGACGAAAGCAAGCCCCGCGAACCGGGCAAAGACGAAAAGCCGGAAGACAAGGAGCGGCTCGACAAGGAGCATGCTGACAACTTGGCTAAGCTCATCACCGACCGCGAGAAAGCTCACAAGGACAGCCAAGCCAAAACTAAGGCCGACCGCGACAAGGCGTTTTCAGACAACTTGGCCAAGCTGAAGAAACTGGAGGAGTGGACCTTCAAGGTTTCCAGCTATACTTTCGACGCCATCTACAAGACGCGCGCTGAGATGATGGAGGAAGAAAAGGAAGAGGAACCCGCCGATACAACCGGCCTGCCAGGCTCTCCAGGTGATGATAACGCCGCCACAGAAAACAAGGCTGCTGGTGAAGCATTTCTCACGGCAAACAAGGCCAAGGAGGGCGTGGTCGTTACCGACAGTGGATTGCAATACAAGATCATCAAGGAAGGCAACGGCCCCTCCCCTGCCGCCACTGACACCGTCACCGTGAACTACAAGGGCACGTTGATCGACGGCAAGGAGTTCGACAGCGGCAACGGAATCAGCTTCCCGCTGAACGGCGTCATCAAGGGCTGGACCGAGGGACTGCAACTGATGAAGGCCGGTGGCTCCACCCGCTTTTTCATCCCGTCTGACCTGGCCTACGGCCCGTCCGGCCCGCCGAACATCGGGCCCAACTCTACGCTTATCTTCGACGTCGACCTGCTCTCCATCAAGGGCAAGGAACAGGCCGCCGCGAATCCGCCCACCCCGGCGGCTCCGGTTGAGCCGGACCCAAAGCAGGTCGTCACCAGCGACATCATCAAGGTTCCCTCCGCCGAGGAAATGAAAAAGGGAGCCAAGATTGAGGTGATCAAAAAAGAGGACCTCCCCGCCGAGATCGAAAAGGCCAAGCAGAAAGACAAGGAACAACCGGCTCCCGAGGCCGAAGAGAAAAAATAGCGCTTGGCCAAGCGCCCGATTTTACAAACCACCAGGCCGGACGGCTGGGTGGTTTTTTTGTGCATAGTGGAATTTTATTTCCGCACCTTCGCTAGTGTCGTAGCGTTCGGGCCATGGCAGAAGACAACGCAGTGGTGCTCAGGCTCGATGCCGTCCACAAGCAATACGAGAGCGCCGACCGCGACCCCGTGCCGGTGCTCAAGGGCATCACGCTTACGGTCAACCGAGGCGAATCTATCGCCATCGTCGGCCCCTCTGGTTCGGGCAAAAGCACGTTGCTCAATATCCTCGGCTCACTCGACTCCCCGACCAACGGCAGCATTCAGCTCGACGGACAGGAACTCGCCCACTTGACCGAGCAGGACTTGGCCTCTGTCCGAAACAAGAAAATCGGCTTCATTTTTCAATCGCACCACCTGCTCCCGCAATGCTCTGTTTTGGAAAACGTGCTCGTGCCGACGCTCGCAGAAAACGGTAAGGCTCCGGCCGGCGCAGTCGAGCGCGCGAAAAAATTGCTCGATCGCGTCGGGCTTGGCCACCGCCTTACCCACCGCCCAGCCCAGCTCTCCGGCGGCGAATGCCAGCGGGTCGCCGTGGTGCGTGCACTGATCAATCAACCCAGCCTCATCCTCGCCGACGAACCCACCGGAGCACTTGATCACTCCAACGCAGAATCACTCGCAGACCTTCTCGTCGAGTTGAATCGCGACGAAAAAGTGACGCTCATCGTCGTCACCCACTCGACGGATCTCGCCGCGCGGATGGGCACCACGCATCAACTGCAGGACGGCACCTTCGCCGGCAACGCCGCCTAAACCATGACAAGCTGGTCACTGGTACTCAACTCGTTCCGCTACTATGCGCGGAGCCACATCGGCACCCTACTGGGCGTGGCAGTCGGCGCGATGGTGCTGGTCGGCGCGCTGCTGGTCGGCGAATCTGTCCGGGGCAGTTTGCGCGGCATGGCCGAGGCGCGCCTTGGCAAGGTCGAGCTGGCCCTGCCCTCGAACGACCGACTTTTTCGGGCCGAACTGGCCGCACAACTTCAGGCCGATCTCAGTGCCGACACCGCCGCGCTGCTACAACTTCCCGGCGTAGCTAAGCGCCCTTCCGGCGAGAGTCACGCCAACAACGTGGTCGTTATGGGCGTCGACGCTGCGTTTTGGAAACTCGCCCTCGAGCAGCCGGAATTCGCCGAGATTCCTGAGGACAACATCGTCATCAACGAACGCTTGGCCAAGCAGTTGAACGTCGAGGTCGGCAACTCGATCAACCTACGCGTACACAACCCCTCACAACTCTCCCGTGACGCGCCGATGGCACCGATCGAGGACTCCACCGCGTCGCTTGCCCAGATGGAGGTGTTAGCAATCGTGAGCGACGCGCACTTTGGCCGGTTCAGCCTGCAGGCTTCGCAGGTGCCGCCGTACAATGCGTTTGTTCCGCTCAGCCAGCTTCAGGATGCCATCGAAAAACCGGGTATGGCCAACCTGATGCTCGCCGGCAAGGCAACCAAGCCAAGCGACGATCCGCTTGGCCAAGCCCAAGCAGCCTTGGCCAGGCACTGGCAGCTCGCCGATGCACAGGCTCAGTTGCTGCAGCTCCCTGGCGACAAGGGCATCGAGCTGCGTTCACCGCGCGTGTTCATCGATCCGCCCCTGGCCAAAGCCGCGCTCGCGGTCGATACCAACGCCACCGAGGTGCTCACCTATTTCGTCAACAAGATCCAGATCGGTGAACGCTCCACTCCATACTCCATGGCCTCGGCGCTGGCTGATTTTGAACCGGGCACCGTCTGGCTGAACCAATGGACCGCAGACGACCTGCAGGCAAAGGTCGGTGACGACGTCGAGCTGATCTACTACACCGTCGGAACTATGCGCCAGCTAGAGGAACGTACCGGCCAGTTCAAGGTTGGAGGCATCATCGCGATGGATGACCCACGCTCGGACATTACTCTCATGCCGGATTTTCCCGGCATGACCGACTCGGAAAACTGCGCCGACTGGGACACCGGTTTCCCGATGGATCTCGACGCCATCCGCGACAAGGACGAGGATTACTGGGACACCTACAAAGGCACACCCAAGGCCTACATCAGCCTCGCCACCGGTCAGGAAATTTGGAGCAACCGTTTCGGCAGTCTCACCGCCGTTCGCTACGCACAAAACGGCTCCGAGGCACAGGAGGCGTTCCGCAAAAAACTGCTCGCCAACATCACGCCGACCGACGCCGGGTTGAAGTTTCAGCCGGCGCGATCGCAGGCCGCTGCCTCGGTTGATAACGCGATGGATTTCGGCCAACTGTTCATGTCGTTCAGTTTTTTCCTTATCGCTGCTGCGGTTATGCTGATCTCACTGCTCTTCCAGTTCACGATGGAAAAGCGAACGCGCGAAACCGGCACCCTGCTCGCTGTTGGCATACCGGTCAGGCGCGTGCGTCGCATGCTGCTGCTCGAGGGCGGCCTGATCGCCATCGCCGGCTGCATTGTCGGGGCCGTTGCCGGGACATTTTTTGCCGAGGCACTGCTCAATGCCCTGTCCACCAACTGGAAGGACGCCGTCGCCTCGGCCACGCTGACATATCACAGCTCCGGCTCCGCGATGGGCACCGGCATGTCTATAGGCTTCTTCGTCGCGCTCGCCACCATCTGGTGGTCGCTCCGCAAACTCAAAAAACAAACCGCACGAGAACTCCTCGCCGGGGAGACACAGGAACAGGGCAACCCGAAAAACACAGCCAAGCGATCCATGATTATTGGCATCGTGCTGATACTTGCTGCGCTTGGCTCAATCGGGGCTATCCTGGCCGGTGGCGGGCAAATGTCACCCAACTCTTTCTACGGAGCCGGGGCGATGCTGCTGCTGTCCGGTTTGGCACTGGCCTCGGCCCAGCTCAAGTGCCTCGCCAACGCCGGGGCGCTTGGCCAAGCGGAGTCACTCAGCCTCCGGGCGCTTGGCCAGCGCAACGCCGCCCGCCGTTCGCGCCGCAGCATGGCCACAATCGGCATGCTCGCCTGCGGTAGTTTCATGATCGCCTCCATCGGCGTTTTCCAAAAGGACGCCGAGACCGGGGCCGACCAACCCACCTCCGGCACGGGCGGCTTCGAATTGATGGGCGAAGCCAGTATCGCCATCGTTCATGACATGAACAACCCCACCAACCGGGAGGATTTTTACAGCATCGACGAGGAGGTCTTGAAGGACGTAAGCTTCGTGCCGTTCCGGTTGCGCGACGGCGACCAGGCGAACTGCCTGAACCTCAACCTCGCGCAGGAGCCTCGACTGCTCGGGGTGCGCCCGGAGACGTTGGCCGGAAGGTTTTCTTTCATCGACACGATGGATGGACTGGAACCGGGCGACAATCCGTGGAGCATTCTGGAGAGCGCCCGCGAAGCCCTCAAACTGCCGGCCGATGTCGTCCCGGCCATCGCGGATCAAAGCGTCATGATGTGGGCCTTGAGCGGCGGCGACATGATGAAGAGCATAAAGCTTGGCGACACGATTGACTACACCGACGAACACGGCAATCCGTTCAAGATTCAGTTCGTCGGCCAGATCGCCGACAGCATCATGCAGGGCAACCTCATCATCCCCGAATCGGATTTCATTAAACGCTTCCCAAGCGAGAGTGGCTACCGCGTTTTCCTCATCGACAATCCCGGCGAAAGGACGGACGAAGTCAGCGATGAGTTGAACGTCGCCCTCGCCGATCACGGATTTGAATGGGTCTCAACCACCCGACGTCTGGGTGATTTGAACGCTGTGCAAAACACGTACCTACAAACCTTTCAGGTTCTCGGCGGATTGGGTCTGCTCATTGGCAGTCTCGGGCTGGGCGTAGTCGTGCTGCGTAACGTGCAGGAGCGCAAAGGCGAACTCGCGTTGCTACGGGCTGTTGGTTTTGAAAAGAGTGCGATCAAGCGGTTCGTCCTCTCCGAGTATCTCAGCCTGCTTGTCGGCGGTTTGCTCATCGGCACAATTGCAGCCGCGCTCGCCGTGCTGCCAACCATGCTTTCCCCGACTGCGGATGTGCCGTACGCTCTGCTCGGTGCGACGCTAGGCGGCGTGCTGCTGCTCGCCGGGGTCTGGACGTGGATCGCCACGAACCTCTCGCTGCACGGCAACCTGCTAGAGGGCATTCAAAAAGATTAAGCAAATGAACAGTTCATCAGAACTCGCGGTAGTGTCTTGGAGTGCGGTGCTCCGCACCGCTTTGAGACGTTCCCAAAAGCGGCAGGGACTGCCGCACTCCAAGACGCTATCGCGTTTGTTGCTGGCACTTGGGTTAGCAACGATTTCCACTCAGGCGGCGGAGCCGTTGTATCAAAACAATTTTGAGAAAACCGAAATCGGCGAAGTGCCGGACGACTTTCTCGTGCTCGACGGCGGCTTCGAGGTGAAAGCCGAAGGTGGAAAGAAATTCCTCGAGCTACCTGGCGCACCGCTCGACTCGTTTGGATTCATGTTCGGCCCCTCCGCACGGCACGGCAACGAGATCAGCGCGCGAATGTTCGGCACCAAGAAAGGCAGACGCTACCCGGTGTTTGGCCTCGCGCTGAACGGCGTCAACGGCTTCCGGCTTCAGGTTGCCCCGGCCAAGCGCTCGATTGAATTGCTCAAGGGCAAGGACATCGTCGCCAAGACTGCCTTTCGCTGGGGCGGCGGCTCGTGGCTGCGGCTCTCGCTTGACGTCCAGCAAACCGGCGACGCCGAATGGACTATCAGCGGCCGCGTTTGGGAGGATGGCAAAAAGGCACCGGCCAAGCCCACCC
>WTHH01000481.1 GCA_011523195.1 Verrucomicrobiales bacterium | reverse complement strand
GTGGGGAGGGTGGCGCGGATTCGTGTATCGTCGTTGATCACCATCGCGCCGGCCTGTTCGGCCATCGGCACGTTGTAGTCCACGCGTGTAAATACACGTTTGCCCTGCAAATCCAAATCGTTGACTGTGAGTTTAGCCATTCGTTCCCCCAAAAAGGGCGCGAAATCATACCGGTACCGCATTGAGTGTCAATGGTTATGTCCCTGAAAAACGGCTATTTTCCGCTGTTTGAGCGCTTGGCCAAGCGGACGGCTGTATTGGTTTTTCAGTTGCGCTTGGCCAAGTTGTTCACAATCGCGTAACACGCTTGCCGATCGGCCTTTGTCTCTCTACTGTCTGCCGCGATGTCTGGCTCAGGGCCTAAAGCCATCCTCGCGCTGGAGGATGGGACGATCTTCGAAGGGCAGGCGTTTGGCGCAACCGCGTCAGTCGCCGGGGAGGTTTGTTTCAACACCTCGATGACGGGTTATCAGGAGATTTTGACCGATCCGTCTTACAAGGGGCAGATCGTCACGATGACGTATCCGTTGATCGGCAACTATGGCGTCAACGAGCAGGACGTCGAGTCGTACCAAACCCACGCCAGCGGATTCGTGGTGCGCGAGCTCTCGCCGGTCGTCAGCAATTACCGCGCTGACTATTCGCTTGGGGAGTTCATGGAGCGCAACGGCATCCCGGGCATTCAGGGTATTGATACTCGTGCGCTGACTAAAAAACTGCGAGTTCGGGGCGCGATGAATGGCTATCTCACCACCGAAGAGGGCGCCACGGCTGATGACGCGTTGGCCAAGGCCAAGGAGTGGCCCGGCTTGATCGGGGTGGATTACGTCAAGGAAGTCACCCACAAATCCGAGTTCGCTTGGGATGAAAACGACGAGTTGAGCCCGGCGTTCCGATTGCCCTACGGGCCGAAGGAATTGGATGGGCGAATTCAGCGTGATCCGATGCCGGCGGCGGTGATTCCGATCGTCGCCTACGATTTCGGAGTGAAATACAATATCCTGCGCATGCTGCGGCAGAGCGGATTCAAAGTGACCGTGCTGCCTGCGAACACACCGGCCGAGGAGGCGTTGAAGCACAACCCTGCTGGTGTTTTCCTATCGAATGGCCCAGGCGATCCGGCCGCGGTGACGTATGCCGCGGAGGCCGTGGCGGAGTTGCTGAAAAAAGGGCTGCCGACGTTCGGCATTTGTCTTGGCCACCAGATTCTCAGCCTCGCGATGGGCGGAAAGACCAGCAAGCTCAAGTTCGGTCATCGCGGCGCAAACCAGCCGGTTAAGGATTTGGATTCCGGCCGGGTGGAAATTACTTCACAAAACCACGGCTTCACCGTGGACGCTGATTCACTGCCGGATGACGTTGCGGTGAACCGGATCAACCTCAATGACCAGACGGTCGAGGGGTTGCGCCATAAGACCAAGCCGGTTTTCTGTGTGCAATACCATCCCGAGGCGTCGCCCGGTCCGCACGACTCAAGCGATCTTTTTGGGCAATTCCGTCAGTTGGTTGAGAAGCACGGATAACTTGGCCAAGCGCTTGGCCAAGCGGAGGAAAGTGGGACTCTATTTGATCCGGCGAAACTTGACCGGGTTGACGAACAGGTTTTTGTTTTCCTTGTTCTTCAGGAAGGCGCGGGGCAGATCGACGGATTTCTTCAATTCATCATCCACCAGTTTTTCGTTCAGAAGTTTGATTTCGGGCTTCGCGTCCGATAGCTGGTAGGAGGTAACGTGATAAAGGCCTTTCTCCCCCCTCATCCGGTGGTACCTCGTTGAAACCGATGGCCTGCAGCTGGACACATGAGACTCCGCCGACCTTGATAAAGTAGGCTCGGAAATAAATGGCATTTTCCCGAACGGGATAGTGGATGATTTACTCGGTGCTGGAGAATTTCAGAATCATCATCCGTTCCTTTTCCTCATCGGAGTTTTCGGGAAGGGTCTCCCAAAGGCCCAGCACGGCCGGGTCGATTGGGGTGGTTTGTTATTCAGTCAGGGAAGCCTCGTATTCACAACCACATAAAAAAAGGACAGCTCCCATTAAAAGCGCTGTCCTGTTTTTTATCATGATGATTAATTCGGCTAACTCGCCGAAGCCCCCTCGGCAGCGGGTGCGGCCTCTGTTTCCGTTTCCGGTTCCGGCAGGGGATTGCTGCTTTCCACCCGGACCTTGAGGGTGGTTCGGACTTCTGAATGGAGCCGCAACTCGACCTCGTGATCGCCCACCGTCCGAATCGGTTCCTCGATGTGAAGCTTTCGGCGGTCGAGCTGGATTTCAAACTGTTCCTGAAGTTGGTCAATGATATTTGCCGGGGTAACGGAGCCGTACATTTTGCCGGTCTCACCGGTCTTGGCCTTGATGATGAGCATCAGGTGCTTGAAGCTGGCCGCCAATTCCTTGGCGTCCTTGGCTTCGCGCAACTCGCGTTCCTGCCGTTGTTTGCGGAGGGCTGCCAGTCGGCGTTCGTTGCCCTGTGTAAGCGGAATGGCGAGGCCCTGCGGGAGCAGGAAATTGCGGGCGTAGCCGGTGGCCACGTTGACCTGATCGGATTCCGCACCCAGCCCTTCCACGTTCTTGATTAAAATGACGTCGGTCTTTGCCATGTCTGTTAGTAGTTAAATTGGTTTTTAGTTTTAAAATGGGACATCGTCGTCCGAGGGGCCGTCTTCGAACGGCGGCACGTCGGATG
>WTHH01000468.1 GCA_011523195.1 Verrucomicrobiales bacterium | reverse complement strand
ATGAGTCCTTCAACTTCACGTCGTAGCTTTCGCCATCGCTGCCCAAGAAGAGAAAATTCTTTTTGACCGCCTTGAAGGCGACCTTATCGCACACGGCGCCCACCTCAACCGCCGGCATCGAGGTTGCCGTTTCACGGATGAATTTCTCCGGCTTGCTTTCCGCCATGCCTACTTTCGGGTTTTTGGGGCGGGATATCCGGCAAGAATTGCTTTCAGCTTTTCCACCACCTTTGGCTTGGATGCGTAATGGTTTTGTGTCTCCCACGGATCACTCTTGTAGTCGTACAGTTCGTAATCCACCGGCGCGTTCTCGTCGCTGTGATTTTTCCACTCCACCAAGCGGTATCGTTCCGTACGAATCGCCCTGCCCAGTTTTCGCCCACGGGGATAGGCATGAAACGCATGGTCGCGAACCCGGGCTGAGGGATTCTTCAAAACCGGCATCAGGCTAACTCCGTCGATCGACTGCGGCACTTTCGGCGCAGGCAACCCGGCCAACTCGACCACGGTCGGGAAGATATCCACCGTCTCAGCGAGTTGACGAGATGCCGCCCCGGCGCGGGCCACCCCGGGCGCCGAGATCACAATCGGGATGCGGTTGGCTTGCTCAAAATTTGTGTGCTTCGTCCAGATGCTCAGATCACCCAGATGCCAACCGTGATCGCCCCACAGCACCACGATCGTGTTTTCCGCCAACCCCAGTTCGTCCAGCGCACGGGTGACCTTGCCAATTTGTGCATCCACGTATGTTGTGCTCGCGTAGTATCCGTGGATCAACTTGCGAGCCAAATCATCATCGATCGGGCCGCCCGGTGGCACCGGCTTGAAGGCGGCGATTTCTCCACCACGCTTGAGGGCGACCCTCGGCGCGGCCTTGGGAAACGACTTGTTGTCCGCCAGTGGCAGCTTGGCCGGATCGTGCATGTCCCAATATTTTTTCGGCGCAGAAAATGGCAGGTGTGGCCGAACAAAACCGGCTGCGATGAAAAACGGTGTGCCATCCTTAGCACGACGCGCCTTCGCGGCCTTCAACCGAACGATGGTTTCATTCGCCACGCGGCCGTCGGCGTAATCCTCGTCTTTCGCAACGGGCGCCTCGAACGCGGCGCCCCGGGGAAGCGAACGAATCTGCCCCAACTTTTGGTTCGTGAACAATGCCTCCTCGCGGGTGAGTTTGCCGCCGTCCGTGCTCTCCGGCACAAGGTACTCGATTACCTTGTCGTGAAAATGCGGCACCTCGAACGCCTGCGGATCACCAAGGTTTCCGTGGCCGATGTGGAACACCTTGCCAAGCGACTCAGCGCGGTAACCGAACCGTGAAAAATACTGTGACATCGTCACCGCGTTGGGCATCACCCGACGCAGGTGACTGCCCAGACCGTAAAGCCCGGTCGAGGTCGAGTGTGCCCCGAGCATCAGCGTAAACCTCGATGGCGCACACACCGCCTGGTTGCAATAAGCCAAGTCGAACCGCACTCCCCGCCTGGCCAAGGCGTCCATGTGCGGCGTGATCGCGTATTTGTCTCCGTAACAACCCATCGCCGGCTTCAGGTCGTCCACCAGCAGCAACAGTACGTTGGGCTTGGTCAATGCATTCGACTTGGCCAAGCCGAGGAAAAGGAACGTTAAAAATATCAGAATTCGTTTCATCCAAATGTTCGACGCCGGCTAATCCGTTGAGGCTGCGCCTGCACGATGTTAGGCTTTGCCAACAGAAAGAGCGTCACGCGTTGGGATAGACAATGGAAGTCACAGAGGCAATTCGAAACCGCAAATCCACCCGAGCTTTTCTGCCCAAGCCGGTGGACCGGGAGATCATCACAAGCATACTGGAATGCGCCCGATGGGCTCCGTCCGGAGTTAATTCACAACCGTGGCAGGTCGCGGTCGTCACCGGCGAAACCAAACGCCAACTTGCTGAAGCCCTCGCCCAGTGTCGTGCCAACGCTGAACCGGCCCGGCAGGATTACGAGTATTACCCGACAAAGATTGAGGAACCCTACATCACGCGTCGGCGTGTTTGCGGAAAGGCGCTTTACGCAGCACTAAACATCCAACGGGACGACATCGAAAAGCGTAAGGAGCAATGGATGAAAAACTACCACAGCTTCGATGCCCCGGTGGCGCTCTACTTTTTTATCGATGGTATTTTGGAAACTGGCTCGTGGGTCGACTGCGGCATGTTCATCCAAAACGTGATGCTCGCGGCAAGAGGCTTCGGCCTTGAGACCTGCGCCCAGGCCGCATTGGCCGAGTATCCCGACATCGTCCGGGAACATCTCCAGATTCCTGGCACAACAAAACTCATTTGCGGCATGGCGCTTGGCCACGCCGACTACGATGATGCCTCCTATCAATACCGCACCGAGCGCGAACCAGTAAAAGCCTTCACCACTTGGTTCAACTAAACGTGCTTGGCCAAGCGCTTGGCTTTATCAGAGAAACGGGTCATAGATCATGACCCCGTTGATCACTTGGCCGTGACTCATATCCTCCGAATACAACTTTTCGCAACGGCTCAACTTGGCAGCGGAGAGGTTCAAGCCATCCCAAAACGAAATCTGATCAAGAATTGATCGGTCAATTGCCTCGTCAATGATCCCCGGCGTGACCTGCACCAACTCAAACATCTGAAAGTCCTTCACAAGTTGCCGAGCCTCGATTGGATTAATCCCAAGAAGCAAGTGGAT
>WTHH01000507.1 GCA_011523195.1 Verrucomicrobiales bacterium | reverse complement strand
GTGGGTTCCGATGACGGCCACGCCTATTGTCTCGACGCCGTCACCGGAAAGTTGATCTGGCAAACCCGGGTCGGCCCGAAAGACTATCGTATCCCCGGAAACGGCCGAATCATTTCCCGCTGGCCGTTGCGCACTGGCATCGTGGTGATCGGAAAAAATGCCTATTGCGCCGCCGGGATGTTTCCGAGCGAGGGCGTGTTCATCTCGGCGATCGACACCGAGACCGGCAAGGTCAAGTGGCAGCAAAAACAGGGCGACCTCCCGGCACAGGGATACCTGTTGGCTTCGCAGACCCGACTTTATGTTCCGGCTGGCCGAAACAATCCGGTGGTGCTGAACCGTGCCGACGGCAAGCGGATTCGCGTGGTCAGCGGGCAGGGCGGGACGTACGCGTTGCTGACCGGAGACAGCCTGGTCTTTGGCCCGGGCAAAACCGGCACGCTTGGCTTCGTGGAATCAAACCGGGGAGACCAACTGGCCTCGTTCAAGGGCAACCACATGATCGTCACGCCGGAGATGTCATACCTGCAAAGTGACACGCACCTGAGTGCGCTCGACCGGCAGCGTTACCTGCAACTGGCACGTGAACGGCGCACATTGCAGTCACGCCAAAAAGCGACATCAGAGGAGTTGAAAAAAACGAAGTCCACCTCCGTTGACCAGCGAAAGTTGCTCCAAAAGCAATTGACCGAGCTTGGTCATTCGATCGACAAGGCGACGACCGAGATGGCCGAGTGTTTTCCGTGGCAGGTTCGTTGCGACCAGCCGCTGAGCATGGTGTTGGCGGGGCAGACGCTGGTCACCGGTGGGCACAACTCGATCGCCGCCTACGATGCCCGGACTGGCAAACAACTCTGGAGAGGCAAGGCGGAGGGGGATGTGTTTGGACTGGCTGTATCCGGGGGGCGACTTTTTGCCAGTACGAACCGGGGTGTGATTCACTGCCTTGAGGCCAGGCGCCTAGGCGAGTGATTTAACATGAAACAAGGACTGAAGAGCCAACTGACAGTTTTCATCGCCGGGGTTGTTTTTACCTCGACTGCAGTCGCGCAGGAGTGGACGCGTTTTCGTGGGCCGAACGGAACCGGTGTCAGCCCGGCCAAGGGCATCCCGTCGGAGTTCAAGCTGGCCGATGCCGACTGGCGCGTGGCGCTCAAGGGGGAAGGGCACTCGTCGCCGGTGCTGTGGGGTGACCGCATTTTTGTCACCGGTTACGACTCAAATAGCGGCGCCACGCATCTCCAGTGCCTGAAGGCGGGAGATGGCTCGGAGTTGTGGTCGGTGTCCCGTCCGCAGGCGAAGCATCGCACCCACCGGTACAACCATCTCGCCTCGGCCAGCCCGGCTACGGATGGCAATTGCGTCGTGGTTGTAACGTCCGAGTCGGAGGCGCATCACGTGATCGCCTACAGTATTTCCGGCAAAAAACTTTGGGAGAAAAAATTCCCCACCATCATCAGCAACCATGGGGGCGGGATTTCGCCGATCCTGTACGACGACAAGGTTATCCTCGCCGGGGACGAGGATAACCAGAGTTTTCTCGCTGCCCTCGATGCCAAGACCGGCGAGGTCGCGTGGAAGGTGGATCGTATCAATGCCAAGGCCGCCTTTTCCGCGCCGTGCGAGTTTACCGATCCCTCCGGGACAAAGGGGCTGATTTTCAACAGTATGGGCCACGGGATCAGTTTTGTGGATCCGAGCACCGGCAAGACGCTTTGGGAGAAGCGCGGGTTGTTTGACAAGCGGACAGTCAGTTCCAGCCTGATTGCTGGTGGGTTGTTGATCGGCACCTGTGGTAGCGGCGGTGGTGGTAATTATCTTGTTGCGGTGAAGCCGGGCAGCACGGGGAAGGGCGGCAAGCCCAGTCTTGCCTACAAGCTGCGGCGTTCCATCCCCTACGTTCCCACAAGTCTGGCCAAGGACAATCTGCTTTTCCTTTGGAGCGACGCCGGCATCGTGACTTGTGCGGAGGCCAAGACCGGGAAGATTCACTGGCAGAAACGCGTCGAGGGCCGTTTTTTTGGTTCGCCGGTCTGGGCGGAGGGCCGCCTTTTTTGCATCTCGACTACGGGCAAGGTGGTGGTGATTGCTGCATCGAAGGAGTTTAGGCCAATCGCGGTCAATGACCTTGAGGAGGACTCCAACGCGACGCCGGCACTGGCGGGCGATAGGATTTATTTCCGGACGCTTGGCCACCTGAGCCGGTTCGGTAAAAAGTAAACCAAGCGCTCGGCCAAGTGAAAGGGCTCATCGGACTAATCGTCATCCTGCCGCTGCTGGCGTTCGCGTTTTGGGTGCTCACCAAAAGCGTAAAGCTCTATCGCGGGCGTAACTGGCCCAAGGGATGGGTGGGATTGTTTTGGATTTCCGCCGTGCTTGGCCTCGCGATGGGTGTCTGGTGCTGCGGGTTCGCTGAATGGGAGGCAATGCGTTTTCGGCGTCTGCCAATCCCGATTGAGTACCTCCACCCGGAGGATGGCTGGATTCCGCTTGAGTTTCCCGGCTACATCCGCTCGCTCGCTTTATTTGCAGACTTCGTCCTCGGGGTGATGATGGCGATGTTCCCGATCACGGTGGCCATGCGGTTGGCGGAATTCATGGATTTATCGCGACGCATCAAGGCCGCCAGAGCTGTGAATCAGGCCAGTCCAAGCTCGGATGCCACGCCCTGAAGCGCGGCGATGACCTCGCCGATGT
>WTHH01000472.1 GCA_011523195.1 Verrucomicrobiales bacterium | reverse complement strand
GCGCCGCTTGGGCAGCCAGTTGGGCGGCAAACAGGATGAGTAGCCACTGACGTTTCAACAATGCACGACCGCAAGCCATGACGTCGGCTAGGCGATGACGTCCTTGACAACCTTGCCGTGGACATCGGTGAGCCGATAATCGCGGCCGCTGTAACGGTAGGTCAGTTGCTCGTGATCGAGTCCCATCTGATTGAGAATGGTCGCGTGCAGGTCGTGGACGTGGACACGGTTCTCGACGGCCGAGCAGCCGAACATGTCAGTGGCGCCGTAGCTGTAGCCGTGTTTCACGCCGCCACCAGCCATCCAGACGGTGAAGCCGTAGTGATCGTGGTCGCGGCCGTTTTTACCCTCGGAAGTTGGTGCGCGGCCAAACTCACCACCCCAGACAACGAGCGTCTCATCGAGGAGGCCACGGGTCTTGAGATCTTTGAGTAGTGCGGCAATCCCCTGGTCACAGGCCTTGGCCAGGCGGGCGTGACCGCCCTTGATGTCGCCATGCCCTGTGTCCCAGGCAATGTCGTAGCCGTCGATCGAGTGCGAAAGTTGCACCGTACGCACACCGCGCTCCACGAGACGCCGGGCGATGAGGCAGCCCTTGGCATACTCGCTGTCGCCGTACAGGTCGCGCGTGGCTTGGCTTTCCTTCGAGATATCAAACACGTCCGGCACGCTGAACTGCATGCGGAAGGCCATCTCCATCGCCTCGATACCGGCTTCGATTTGTGCGTCCTTTTCGCGACGCGCGAGGAACCCCCGGTTTAGCTTAGCTAAAAGATCGGCCTGCTTGCGCTGCTCGCTGCGGTTGAGGCTGCTGTTTTTGAGGTCAGCGATCACAGCGTCCGGCTTCATGCTACCAATGTTGACGTACGAGCCGGCGTAGGCACCGGGAAGAAATGAGCTGCCCCAGTTGGCCAGCTTGCCGCGCGGTTGGGCGCGGGGAGAGATGGCGACGAATCCGGGAAGGTTGTCACTCTCACTGCCCAGCCCGTAGGCCAGCCATGAGCCGAGGCTCGGGCGGTTCGGTTGAATGTGCCCGACGTTCATCATCATGATCGCTCCGGCGTGTTCCGGGATGTCGGTATGCATCGAGTGGACGAAACATATGTCGTCCACCATCTTGCCTACCTCGGGAAAAATATCACTGACCCACTTGCCGCTTTGGCCGTACTGCTTGAAGCCAAACGGAGAGGGCATCAGGCCGTTCTTCGTGTTCCGCAGCGTCTTGCGATCAACAAGGCTTGGGCGTTTGCCGGCGTGCTCCGTGAGCGCCGGTTTGTGGTCAAACGTGTCGACCTGCGAAGGGCCACCCGGCATGAACAACTGAATGATGTGCTTGGCCTTGGGCGCGAAGTGCGGTGTCTTCGGCGCGAGCGGCGAGGTGGACGCCTGAGCAGCGGGAGCGAGCAGCCCCTTGTCGGCCATCAACCCTGCCAGACCGATTGTGCCCATGCCGGCTCCCAACTGCTTGAGCATCTCGCGCCGGGTTTTCGGCGCATGCATCATTCGGCGTACAGCACGTTCGTGATCAGAAAATTTCATAACGCTACGGACACAGGAAAATCTACGGATAAAAACCACCTCAAGCCAACCCAAATTGCACAAAAATCAGGCTAAAACGCCGTTGACAACCTGACCGGAAACGTCGGTCAGTCGGAAGTCGCGGCCGTCATGGAAGTAGGTGAGCCGCTCGTGGTTTAGACCGAGCAGGTGCAGGATGGTCGCATGGAAGTCGTGGGTGTGAACCGGATCAACCACAGACTTGAGGCCGATCTCGTCGGTGGCCCCATGCGAGTGACCGGTCTTCAAACCGGCCCCGGCGAGGAAGGTCGTGAACGCCCAGTTGTGGTGCTCGCGCCCCTTGTGGTCGGCCGAGCTGTTGAAAGGTGTACGGCCAAACTCCGTCGTCCAGACGACCAGCGTGTCGTCGAGTAGGCCGCGATGCTTAAGGTCGGTCAGCAATCCATAGATCGGCCGGTCAACCTGCTTGGCCAGGCGCTCGTGATCCATCATGTCCCCGTGCGAATCCCAATTACCGGAGGAACCGGTGTGGATCAATTCGATGAATCGAACCCCGCGCTCGGCCAGGCGCCGCGCCGCAAGACACTGCCAGCCAAAGCCGTTGTTCTGGCCAGATTTCAGGCCGTACAGTTCGTGCGTAGCATCCGTTTCCCGCGTAAAATCAAACGCCTCCGGCACGGCCATTTGCATCCCAAACGCGGTTTCAAACGCCCGCATTCGCGCCGCCAGTTCCGGGTTGCCCGGCTGCCTGACCAGGTGCTGCTGGTTGCGCCGGCGCAGTGCCGCCAGCTCCAGCTCCTGCAGTTTGCCCGACACGCGCGGCGTGATGTTGGGCACCGGGTTGCTGCCCGGTACAACGCGCGTGCCCTGATGTGCTCCCGGCAAAAAGTCCGAGCCCCAGATCTGTCCCCCGGCGTAGGGCGAGTGCGGAGCGATCACGATGAACGACGGCAGGTTCTGGTTTTCCGTCCCTAGCCCGTAGCTCACCCAGGCGCCGATGCTCGGGCGCGTCACGGTGAACGAGCCGGTGTGCATGCCGAGCGTGGCGTTGTAGTGGTTCGAGTGGCTGGTGTGCATGCTGTTGATGAACGCGATGTCATCCACGCACCGGGCCACCTCCGGGAAAAGCGAGCTGACCTCCTTGCCGCATTGGCCGTACTGCTTGAACTGCCACTGGGGTG
>WTHH01000440.1 GCA_011523195.1 Verrucomicrobiales bacterium | reverse complement strand
CACATGGGAGAACCTGACCTTATGCGAGGTGTTGCCGGACGGCCCTCAAAACACAAACTACGGCTGCATGGCCGGCCTCACCCGCCTCGCCGTGAAGGGGCGTGACATTTTGATCTACAGCAACTGCGACAGCCCAAGCGGCCGGGTAAAGGGCACCGTTTGGGCGAGCTTCGACGGCGGCAAAACCTGGCCAATAAAGCGGCTGGTATTCGAGGGGCGCCACGCCTACTCGTCGCTGACCTCCGGCCGGCCGGGCACGGCCACCGAGGGCATGATCATCCACCACTTCGAAGGCGGCCCGAAGGGCGGCTCCGCCGTGGCACGATTTAACCTCGCATGGATTCTGGAAGGCGGCACCAAGACCGGTGACGGCGAGGTACCCTCCGACCTGAACTAGACCAAGTGACATGTTTCGCCTCCTGCTCATCGGTACCGTGTTGACGCTTGGCCATGCGCTTGGCCATGCGGACGATCAGGTCGCCATTGATTCGATCAAGAAAAACGGCGGACTGGTTCTGCCATCGCCGGGCGGGAAGAACCAGTGGGACATCCAGTTCCAGTTGCGTGGTCGCGATCTCACAGACGACGGGTTGGCGGACGTGGCCAGGCTCGGCAACGTGGTTGAGCTGAACCTGCGCGACACCAAGATCACCAGCGCCGGGTTGGTGCACCTCAAGGGCTTGGCCAAGCTCACACGCCTGCACCTCGAGCGGACGAACGTGGGCGACGAAGGGATCGCAAACCTCACCAAGTTGACCACGCTGGAGTACCTAAACCTTTACGGCACGAAGATCACCGACAAGTCGCTCGACCACTTGGCGGGGCTGAAGAATCTACGACAGCTCTACGTTTGGCAGACTGACGTGACCGACGCTGGGATTGCCAAGTTTAAAAAGGCACTGCCGGCCGTCTCAGTCGTGAAAGGCATCGACCTCTCCACGATCATCCCGGTGGCGAAGGAGGAACCCAAGCCGGAGAACGATCTCAAGTGGCTGCCGGAGGGAGGCGACGAGAAACCGCCGGCCAAGTCAGTCACCGGTGAGTTCATCTTTGTCCGCTTCATCAACGAACGCGACAAGCCTGTGAAGTTGTTCTGGATCGACTACGGAGGGAAACCAAAGCTGTACGGCGTCATCGAACCGGGCGATCAGCGCAGGCAAAGCACATACGAGGGCGCCGTGTGGATGTTGGCCGACGAACGTGACAAGCCGCTGGGATACTTCGTGACCGGGCGCGAATTTGCCCGGGCAATCATCCCAAAATAGCGCTTGGGTTAGCTTGCTGTTTTGACAAACAAAACGGTATTTTTCCTCCGGATTTCGAACTTTTGCGATGCTGAGTCTGCAACATACACGACGGGATTTTCTGCGTTCCAGTGTGGGTTTGGCTGGGTTGACCCTGCCAACGTTCCTTAAGGCACAGGCCGTCTCGAAGCCTCGGCGGCGCAAGGCCAAGGCCTGTATCGTCATCTACACTTGGGGCGGCATGAGCCACTACGAATCGTTCGATCCCAAGCCGGAGGCACCGGTCGACATTCGCGGCGAGTTCAAGCCGATCAAGACCGCGACGCCGGGCATTCAGTTTTGTGAGCACATCCCCCTGCTCGCCAAGCACTCCAACAAACTCGCCATCGTCCGATCGGTGCACCACAACAACGGTGCCCACTCCGGCGCGGTTTACCTGAACATGACCGGCCATCATCCCGAGGGCCAGATCAAGGCCAAAGGCCGCAAAAACTGGCCGGCGATCACCTCGGTCATTTCCCATTTTCATCGTCCGATCGCCGGTGTGCCGGGCGCAGTGCGGATGCCGTACTCAATGTACGACAACGGCCGACAGATGGCCGGCGAGGGTGCCGGCTGGCTCGGCCCCAAGTACGATCCTATTCTCATGCGGACCCCCGCCGGTGAACCGTACGGCGGCGTGAGCCGGTACGACGATCCCGCGCTCAACCTAAAGTTGAACCTCGAGAAGAAACGCATCTCCGATCGCCTAACGCTGCTCGAGCAGCTCGACCAGTCGCTTGGCCAAAAGGTCGGCGACTCCACCGCGTACGAAAAGCTCGACCACTATCGCCAGATGGCGGCCGACATGCTGCTGGGCTCGCCGGTACGCGAGGCGTACGACCTCGAACTGGAGGATCAGCGTATCCGCGACATGTACGGCGACCACATCGGCGGCCAATCACTACTGCTGGCGCGCCGTCTCGTTGAGGCCGGTGTGCCGGTGGTGCAGGCCGTCTGTTCCGCGGGCGACCTCGCGGGAGGCGGTGGCGATAACTGGGACACGCACCGCAATCACTTTCCAAAGATGAAAAACCGGCTGCTGCCGGTGTTCGACCGCGCCGTCTCCGCCCTGCTGACCGATCTCGAGATGCGCGGCATGCTAGACGAGACACTTGTGGTGTTTCTCACCGACTTCGGCCGCACGCCCAAGGTCAACGGCAACGGCGGCCGCGACCATCATCCCGGCGTGTACTCGATGGCGTTTGCCGGGGGCGGCGTCCACGGCGGACAGGTCTACGGCGCAAGCGATACCAAGGGCATTGAGCCGGCAGCCGGCGCCTGCAGCCCGGCGGACATCCACGCCACGGTCTACAAGGCGATGGGCATCGACCACAACGCCGAGTTGCACGATCAACTCGACCGGCCGTACCTCATCTGCGAAGGCCAGCCGCTGCCGATCGTCTGATGCGACTCCGCTTGGCC
>WTHH01000198.1 GCA_011523195.1 Verrucomicrobiales bacterium | reverse complement strand
TCCTCCGAATCGGTTGGCGAAGGCCATCCCGATAAAGTCTCAGACACGATCTCCGATGCCGTGCTCGACGCCTGCCTCGCGCAGGACAAAACTAGCCGCGTCGCCTGCGAGACCTTCGTCAAGAGCAACGTCGTCTGCGTCGGCGGCGAGATCACGACCAAGGCCAAGTTCGACGTCGAGCAGGTCGTGCGCGATGCCATCCGAGGGATTGGCTACGTCAATAGCGACGATGTTTTTCATGCGGACGAGGTGTTCATCAACAACTACCTCACCGCCCAAAGCCCGGACATCTCCCAGGGCGTGGACGCCAAGGCGGCCGCCGGCAAGGCTACTGCGGAACAGGGCGCCGGCGATCAGGGTCTGATGTTCGGGTTCGCCTGCGACGAGACACCTGAGTTGATGCCAGCGCCGATCATGTACGCACACCAGCTTGGCCAACACCTGACCAAGCTCCGCAAGGCTGGCAAGGCCAAGTGGCTCCGCCCCGACGCCAAGAGTCAGGTCTCGGTACAGTACGTCGACGACAAGCCGGTAAAGATTACCAGCGTAGTCATCTCCACCCAGCATGCCGCCGATGCCAGCAACAAGACTATCCGCGACTTCATCAATAAGCAGGTCATCCAAAAGGTGCTTCCTAAGAAAATGCTGGCTCGCGACACACAGATCCTGATCAACCCAACCGGACGCTTCGTTGTCGGTGGGCCGCAGGGCGACAGCGGCTTGACCGGGCGAAAGATCATCGTCGACACGTACGGGGGCATGGGCCGCCACGGTGGCGGCGCATTCAGCGGCAAAGATCCGAGCAAGGTCGACCGCAGTGCCGCCTACATGGGCCGCTACGTAGCCAAAAACATCGTGGCTGCCGGCTTGGCCAAGCGCTGTGAAATCCAGTTCGCCTACGCCATCGGCTATCCCGACCCAGTCTCCGTCTGTGTGGACACCTTTGGTACCGGCGTCGTAGACGACGCCAAAATTGCAGCGGCTGCGGAGAAGGTATTCAGCTTTAAGCCAGCCAATATCGTTCGGCAGCTCAAGCTACTACGCCCTATATATTCAAAGACAACCAACTATGGTCACTTTGGAAAATTAGATGACCTTAATGCAATTACATGGGAGAAAACGGACAAAGTGACCGCACTAAAGAAGGCCGTTTAATTTGACTAGCTCAATCAAAAAGCAACTTTTACAGATATGACAGACACATTAGTCGCCACAAAAACTAAAGATTATCAGGTAGCTGACATTAATTTGGCTGAATTTGGCCGAAAAGAAATCGCTATTGCTGAACAGGAAATGCCAGGCCTAATGGCCACGCGCGAAAAGTACGGCTCAGACCAACCTTTGGCCGGGGTTAAGGTAATGGGCTCCTTACATATGACGGTGCAGACAGCTGTTTTGATTGAGACCCTTGTTGCGCTGGGCGCAGATGTCCGCTGGTGTTCCTGTAACATTTTCTCCACACAGGATCACGCCGCAGCGGCCATCGCGGCCGCGGGTGTGCCAGTATTTGCATGGAAAGGTGAAACCCTAGAGGAATATTGGGACTGCACTTTCAAGGCGCTAACTTGGCCAGACGGCTCCGGACCGGATCAGATTGTCGATGACGGTGGTGATGCCACCCTGCTCATACACAAGGGAGTTGAATTGGAAAAAGGCAGCGACTGGGTGAACAGCGAGTCCGGCAGTGAAGAGGAACAGGTCATCAAGAATTTATTGAAGAAGGTTCACGGAGAACGCGATGGCCACTGGACAAAAGTCGCCGAATCGGTGGTAGGTGTCTCCGAGGAAACCACCACCGGAGTTCACCGCTTATTGCAGATGGAAGAACGCGGTGAACTTCTATTCCAAGCCATAAACGTTAATGATTCAGTAACTAAGTCGAAATTCGACAATGTATTTGGATGTCGCCACTCACTGGTAGATGGAATAAAGCGTGCTATGGACGTACTCATTTCAGGCAAAGTAGCAATGGTTTGCGGCTTTGGAGATGTTGGCAAAGGTTCTGCAGAGTCACTCGTCAATGAGAAAGCCCGCGTACTCGTATCTGAGATTGACCCTATATGCGCCCTACAAGCCTGCATGGCTGGTTACGAAGTAACAACCGTTGAAGACGCACTTCCGGAAGCCGACATTTATGTTACAACAACCGGTAATAAAGATATTATCACCGCAGACCAAATGAGCCAAATGAAGGATCAAGCTATCGTCTGCAATATTGGACATTTTGACAACGAAATTGAAGTTGCCAAACTAGAATCGATGGATGGTGTTACCCGTGAAGTAATTAAAGACGACTCAATCCCGGGAGGACCGGTCACCCAGTTTACTTTCCCAGATGGTCACTCGATCTATCTGCTTGCTGAAGGACGTCTCATCAACCTCGGTTGCGCTACCGGTCATCCAAGCTTCGTCATGTCCAACAGCTTCACCAACCAGACGATTGCCCAGATTGACATCCGCAAAAATCCGGACAGAAAAGTGGGCGTGTACCGGCTGGACAAGCAACTCGACGAGGAAGTGGCGCGGTTGCACCTGGACAAGCTGGGGGCCAAGCTCACCAAGCTGTCACAGGAACAGGCCGACTACATCGGGGTGCCGGTCGACGGCCCGTATAAGCCAGAGCATTACCGTTATTGAACCAAGCGGAAGGGAAAGTATTTTGAAGTGGGGCCAAGCGCCCCGCTTTTTTTTATGCGCTTGGCCAAGCGCAATAGTGGGATCAATTTGAATCAGCCCCACCCGACGATGCTGATTGGGTCGTTTCGATCTCATCGTTGATTGAAGCCAGCTCAAGAAAGAGTTTCTCGAGATCGCGATAGTAGACATCGGCATCCAAAGATTTTTTTAGCGAGCGCAGCGTCTCAATTTTTGCCTCCACCTCGGCCCGTTTTTTTCGGAGCGAGTCGGGAATCTCCTTTTCTGCGGCTGGCACAACCGGGAAAACCAAGCGCGACAGCAAGCCATCCGCGTTGTTTTTGCCCTTGGCTTTCTTTTCGATGCGAACTCCCCGGAACCAGTCGGCAGGCGTCCCCCGGCCATCGCCGTTGTCATCGAGCAGCGCGTTCTCAGAAACCAAGCGATCGTTCTCACGGTAGTATTCACCGACCTTGCGCGACGCGATCAAAAACGCCTCGAGCACCGAGACTGCCCCGTCCTTGTCGAGATCAGCCTCCGCTTGGCCAAGCGCCCCGGCCATGTAGCCTCCGAACCGGCAGAAATTTTGTTCGTAACCGCTCTTGGTCGCGGTTGCGACCACCCGGTTCGGCCCGGACAGAGCGTTAATGAAAGGGGCGCTGCAGGAGCTTGTGTTAATAAAAACAAGCGGCCCGTCGTGCGGCTTAAGCCAATGCTGGAATTCCTTGTCCGACACGTCTTTGCCAACGAGGTTGAACTTGGCCTCCTTACCATCGAATGTGCCGTGGCCCACCAACACGATCCAAATCTCGTTCCCCTCGGCTTCGGCCCACTCTTTCAGCTTGGTCTCGATGGTTTTTCGCGCGCCGGTTTCCTCCGAGCCGTTAGTGATATGCACCAGTTCAGATGCGTTGCCCTCAAACGCCTTGGCCAGAGTCTCGGTCCACTCCGCAAACAGTTCACCGTATTCCTCCTCGCCACCGGCGCCGGCCACGACCAACACCTGACGCGACTGAGTCGTGTTAAAATCAGCCGCATTCAAATTCGGTTTGGCCAAGCCGAGCAGCAGCGTAATAAAAAGAATCATCCTCATGGCAGCCAATGCCTCCTCCTGAGCCACCACTCGGTGACCAGTAACAACAGGGCCGCGGCGAACATCCACGGCAAATGCCACAACGGCGTCTGGAACGAATCCATCACCGGAGATTGTGTGGAGGGCATCTCCCTGGCCCACTCCGTCAATTCGCTCACGTCGAGTACGCGGCCGCCGGTGCGCTTGGCCAAGTCCTCCATGAGCGCAATGTTTGGTTGCAGCGAGCGAAACTCGTCCGCCGCCGGGTTGCTGGCCCAGCCGGCCTCGACATCGCCGATCGTCTTGCCGTTTTCATCACGCACCACGGCGCGTGCCACGTATCCGCCCTCCTCGCGCGGGATGTAAAGCGACTCGAACGCACCGTCCTCCGTGCTGGAAGGGTCGACGGAGAGATCGACCGCCTGCGACTCGTCGCCGTTCGGCATCACACTCAATTCCACGTTTGCAAAACCAAGCGGCTTGAACTCCTCGTTGCGCGCTTTGACGATCAACCTGCGCCCCAGCCCGGCCGCCCCCGAGTCCGCCTCCGTGGCCAACTGCACTCGGCTGGGCACATCCGTCACAAGCCATCGGATAATCTGCCGCCATGCGCGGGGCAGATCCTCGTTTTTGTTTTTGCTGGCCATCTGCCAGCGCCACATGTCGCCGATCAACAGCGCGCCGGATTTGCCGTGACCGTAGCGTTGCACCACCAACGCCGGCATCGTTTGTTGTCTTCTCCAAGCACCGAGGCCATCACGCTTGCTCCCGGCTTGATGCGATCCACCTGATTGAGCACACGAAACTTGGGCATGTCCTCCAGCCGATCCTTTTCGTCCGCCTCGGTTTTGCGGAGACGCACCCACTGGCTGAGCCAACCGTCCCGCTCGAGGCCAAACGCCAGGTTGTCCACCGGCGAAACATTGCCACTGCGCTGGAGGTAAACCGGCAGCAGTTCGTCAATGGGCGTGTTTTCGTAGCCTCCCTGTGAAAACGATTCCTGACCACCCAGCATCATGAACCCGGCGCCACGCTCGGAAACGGCACGGCGGATCAGCTCCCGCTGGTGTGGCATGAAAAACGCCGATTCCAGGTCGTCGATGATGATCGCGTGATAGCCAAAAAGATCGCCGGCATTTTTCGGGAACCCATCCTTCAACTCATCCTCCGACTTGACGTTAAGCCGCTTGAGGATTGGCTTGTCGTAGCTGCCCTCCTCTTCCTCGTCACCGCGGAATCCACGGAATAACGGGTTACTACTCTCGCCATCGCGTCCCTTGAAGACAAACTTGGGTTCACGCTTGGCGATACGAATCAGGCCAACCAAGTCTACCTGCGGATCATCGTCGAGCGCGCGCTTGAGAAACTTGTATTCCCAATTCGGTCGACCGGCGACGTAGAGGATACGGAATGGCTCCTTACGGCGCTCGACCGCAACGACCCGCCGGTTGTTAGCGAGGGTCGCCTCTTCCTCACCCGCCTCGCCCTCCGTCTGGGCGGTCTGGCCAAGCTCCACGGTGTAAAACGAAACGCCCAGTGACTCCGGCTTGACCTCGAACTTCACCTTCATCGCCTGGCCAAGCCCGGGGTATTGAGTGTCCAGCACTTTGCCATCTGCATCCAACAGGCGGGCAACGATTTTTTCAGCGGGAAAATCGGTGGCAGCCAACTGGCAATGAATCACCACCGGCGCGTCCTCAAAGGTCGAGGAGGTCACCTGCACGGAGGCGATGGAGATGTCCTTGATCGGGGACTGCTTCCCCATGACGACCGGGTAAACCGGGGGCATTTGGCCAAGGCCGTCGTTGAGACTCTCGATATCGGTCGCGTTGCCGTCGCTGAAGAGCAGAATGCCGGCAAGCGGCCGGCCGCTGAACCGTAGGCCAAGGTTTCGGGTGGAGCCGACTAATGCTGAGGCGCGCCCCTTGAAATCGAGTGAGTCGAAGTCACCGGTCGTGCGGAGGCGTGTGTCGAACGAGTAGCGGCGGATTTGAAAATTCTCGTCAAGCGCCTCCTGCCAATCGCCCGGCTGCGGCTTGAGGTTTGCCGCCAATTCCTCAGCTCGTGAGGTTGCGCTGCCGGCATCACGAATCTCCATGCCCTGACTGTTGTCCGCCAGTACGGCGATAAAGTTTGCCCCCGGCTTGGCCTTTTTATCCACCCATTGCGGCTCGAGCAGACAAAAGCCAAGCAGCAGGATCCCAAGGGTTTTCAGGGTGATGCCGGTCAGTTTCAGCCTCATCGGCAGTCGAGATCGCCCGTAGCCCCAGACCGATACAAGCACGACCAGCACCGCCGCAACGGCAGCCACCGGAAGCAAATCCCGACTGAGGAAGACTATGGAATCAACCCAGGACATCACCGTCTTTGCGTATCTCCATACGTCCAATGAGGCCCATGCGACCTATTCACTGCCCTTCTCCCTTCGGCCGCCTAGGCGTTCGTAGTAGCGGCGGACGAGCTCGGAGTATTCCTCGGGGACCGGATCGTGATCGACCGGTACCAGTTCCCGCTTGGGTTGGCGCAATGAAAGCTCCTCCTCAAGTCGCTTGTTGATCTCGGTCAACGGCTTGAGAATTTGCATGTCGACCAGATCCCACTTGGGCGGCTTGCCGTTCTCCCTGTTTTCTCGGCGGATATCCCGGGCACGCTGGCGCACCTCGGAAAGCTCGTTTCTCAGCTCCGGAATCTCGACGACTTCCTCAACCTCCCGCAGACGATCCTCCCATTCGCGGAAGTCGAGTCCGGTCAGCGGGCCATCGAGGTCGAAGTTTTCAAGGTTCCGAAACACGTCGGAGCCGCCGGTATTCCCACCGCCGTTGTCGTCTCTTCCGCGGCGACGATTATTCCGGTCGTTCGGATTCGGTCGCTGTCCGCCCTGCCCCTGTGCTGTCTGGGGGTTCTGCTGCTCGTTGGGTTCTTCGCTTGGCTGGCCCTGTCCCTGCCCGGGACGAGGTTGTCCATTGGGCTGACCCTCCTGCGGTTCGACCTCACGGGGCTGTTGCCCCTGGCCGCCCTGTCGCTCAGGATTGTCCTCCTGCTCATCCGCTTGGCCACGTCCTTGGCCTTCACGAGGTTCCTCCTGTTCGCTTGGCTGGCCCTGTCCGCCGCCGCGCTGCTGGTTTTCCCGGGGCTCACCCTCCTCGGGTTGCGCTTGGCCCTGACCCGGCTGGCCTTCGCGGTTTTCTCCCTCCGCTTGGCCAAGCGGATTGGGTTCGTTGCCCTGCTGCTCGCGGCCGCCCTGTGGCTCGCCCTGACGCTGCTGGTTGAGCGCGTTCTCCATCTCACGCTGGACCTCCTCGCGCAGGTCGTCCAGTTGATCGGCAGCGAAGCGCATGGCGTCCTCGTCGTTGCCGATGATCTTTTCGGCTGCCTCCTCGACCGTGTCGCGCAGCTCGGAGATGTTTTCTGTCAGATCACGCTGAATGTCACCGGTCTCCTCCGGCAGGTTGTTCCGCATTAGCAGCGACAACTGGTCAAGTGACTGTTCCATGTTCTCCTGCCGGGCGCGGCGGATGCCGTCCTCCAATTCGTTGGACAACAGCCGTTCGGAGTCCTCCGCCTCGCGGGAGACCTGCTCCATCTGCTGCAGCAAATCCTCGAGCTGATCCTTCTGTTGCTCGGCCATGTCGAGCGCGTCCTTGAGGTTGCCCTCGTCGCTCAGTGAGCGGAAGGAACTTTGCCGATCCTCTTCGATGGCCTTGTTTAACTCATTTTGGGTGGCGTCGAGTTCGCGGGCGTCCTGCCGCATTTCGCGCATGGCCTCGGCAAACTCGTTGGCGGTCTGTTCCTTGTAATCCTCCTCAACTCCATCAAGGTTGCGACTGGCGCGGGAACCGGAGTTGGCTGCCTGCGAGAGGTTTTGCTGCTCGAGATTTCGGGCGGTTTCCTCCATCTGATCACGAGCCTGTTCCAGTTGCTCCTGAGCATCGGCGAGTTCGTCGTCCTGATTTTGCTCCATCCGCTGCTGGACCTCGTCGAGGTTGTCGATCAGGTCTCGCTGTTCCTCCTGCAAACGTTTGAGTTCGCGCTCGATTCGCTCCCGCTCTTCCTCGTCCTCCGCATCCAGCAGCGCAATCTGCAATTCCTGCAGGCGCTCGTTCAGGTCGGATTGACGGCGGGAAAGTTCCTTGAGGCGGTTGAGCGTCTGCAGTTGCTCGGCACGTTCGCCCTGTTGCTGTGCCTGCTGTTGTTGACGCTCGGCTTTGCTCTCCAACTCATAGTTGTTTTCCGTGTCCTGCATGTTGAGTTGATCGAGCTGGCGCTGTGAACGATTGCTGTTGCCCCGACCCTGCTGTTGTTGCTGCTGCCGTGCCTGCTGGCGAGAGACCTGAAATTCATTCTCGCGAAGTTTCTGCAAATGCTGCAGCGCGGTCTGTTCGTTGAGCATGGCATCGGACAACGCACGGGCGATCTCCTCGGCCACATCAGCATCCAGTGCCTCGGACAAATCCTCGGCCGCCGCCTGCATGGCCTCATTGGCCTGATACGCCTGCCCGCCGGACTCGGTGTCCTGCAGCATCGACGAGGCCTGCTCCAGCAGGTTCATCAACTCACCCTGCGAATCGAGGACGGTCTGGATGTCCTCGGTCAGCGACTCGTCGTCTTCCAGACGGCGACGCAGATTCCACGTAGCGCTGATCACCTCCTTTTGGTTGTCGAGCAGGCTGCTGATGGATTGCTGCTGCTCGCCGCCTTCGCCCTGCTGCTGTTCTTGCTGTTCGCGCATGCCCTCGGTGGCGGATCGGTTCTGGCGGAAAATCTCGTCGAACGGACGGACGGTGGCAAAAAACAGGTCGCTAAAGCTGCGGCGCAGTTCCCCGCTTTGGTCGCGATCATCCGCCCAGAGAAAATAGCTGACAACCTGCCCCACCTCGACGTCGAGTTCCTCCATCCGTATGACATGGGCCACATCCAGTCGGTTGGTGGCCGCACCGTCGGTCTGCAGAGCAATATGGTGCGGCTGTTCGCCGGCCAGCTGAAACCCGATGCCGACTGCCTCCAGCCCGAAATCATCTCGGGCCTCGCCCAGCAGACGCAGCTCCTCAATGGCGGTCACCTCGGTGTCGCCGGTGGGCGCCTTGAATTTCAACGCCGGTGCAAGATTCTCGAGTACTTTGAACACGTACTTGGACGGGAATTGATTCACCCGACCCTCCAGATCCTCGAGGTGCAGTTCGTAGCGAAACTCTCCCGGCGCACCAAGGTCCTGCGCGAATGAATAGTTCGGGCTGTTTTCCTCGAGCGGCTTAAGCACGATGTCTTCACCCTCGTCTTCGCGTGCCTTGAGTACGGCCGACTTGAGCGGCTTGTTGAACTGAAAATCGAACGATAACCCGGTGCCCTCGACCGCGGTGAGGCGGCGGGTATTCTTGATCGTCTTGTCCTCGCGCCCGGTGAATTCCGGGTAATCGAGCTTGGCCTCAGACTCCTTCAGATCAGGGAACTCAAAGACCATCATCCGATAGCGTTCACTCTCCCTGCCGTCGAACTCGATATTGTACAGCGCATTGGACTGCACGTTGGCCAAGCGATAGCTATAAGTGGGATCGTCGAGACTCTGGGCCATGTTCATCCGGCGCTTGGGTTGGCCGGGCACTTGCACGACAAGTCTGACGTCGGGCTTAAACTCGGAAAACTTTGCGGCGATGATCAAACTTGTGCCGCGCTCGACGTCCACGTTGCCCGGCTCCACGGTCAACTTGCCATTGGCCAAGCCCAACGCGGATCGATCCATCAACGTGCTGTTCTCGGCCAACTGCCAGAATGCCAGCAGAAACACTGTGAGAGCAGCCCCGTGGTAAACGTGCGTCATGGCCAGACGGCCATTGGACTGCATCTCCCAGCCCTGGTCACGACTGGCCTGCAGCGCCTCGGCGAGCACACGCTGCTGCATGAAATCCAGTTTGTCGGGGTCGTTTTTGGCCAACTGCTCGGAGGCCGTCTCCAGCAACTTGTTCAGCCCGGGGTAATGCTGCTCAATCTTCCGGATGATTTCGTTCAATGTCAGCCAGTCCACCATCCAAACCTTAATCAATACCATTGTGGCCAAGCCTGCAGCTGCCACCGCGATCACCGGCCAGGCAACGGCAGGCGCCTGGCCAAGCAGCAGTAACGCGACAACCGCCAGGGCACATAGCCCCCAGCAGATGGCCAAGCCGGAGTAAAGTTTCTGCCGACGATGTTGTTGTCGGTAAAACGTGAGGTGTTCCTGAAGTGTTTTTGGTTCGTTCATGATGTCATGACCGGTTCGGCTGCTCGACTTCCCCGGGCGGCCAGCACAGTTTCGAGGGTGACAAACAAAAGTACAGCTAACAAGGCCCATTGCCAGTATTCACGGCGGTTCGCCTCGGTCTTTTCAGCCGTGGCAACATCGGCGGCAAGTTGCCCTGGCGAGGCCACCGCCTCGTCCATCGGGAGGCCGAGTTTTTGAAATTGATCCATCGGGATCGGCTCAGTCCGGCTCTCGGCCGGCAGCAGGTTCACCGCGAACGTCTCCGACCAATCCGCACCGCTGGCGGTGTACAGCCCGGGCTCGGTCGGCAGGAACACGTCGGCCGTCTCGACCGAAGCCGCTCCCTCTCCGGGCGGAGTGATCGTCACGCTGCCGCTGACCTCGCCGTTGTTGAATCGGGTCACGTCAATCCGGCTGCCAACATGAAATTGATGCGACTGAGTCTTTGCCTCGAGCACTGGTTGCAAAATCGAGTAGAGCAACGGGATGAACTTGGTCGAGAGTGCAAGCTGGCTGTCGGACGGTCTCCAGCCGGCGGTCATCACCATCAGGCGACCCTCGTCCCGCAGGACGTGTAGCCATGCCGGCGGGCCGGTGTCGAAT
>WTHH01000410.1 GCA_011523195.1 Verrucomicrobiales bacterium | reverse complement strand
TCGCCACCCTGTTCAGCCTCGTCGGCACGGTATTGGGTGGCATCTGGGCTGATCAGTCTTGGGGCCGTTTCTGGGGCTGGGATCCCAAGGAAAACGGGGCGCTGATGATCGTGCTCTGGAACGCTGCAATCCTGCACGCGCGCTGGGGAGGTATCATCCGCGAGCGCGGTATTGTGGCTGCTTCTATCTTCGGCAACGTGATCACTGCGTGGTCATTTTTCGGGACTAATATGCTTGGCATCGGCCTTCACTCCTACGGCTTTATGGATAAGGCTTTCGCCTGGTTGATGGTGTTTGTCTGCTCGCAGATCGTGATCATGACCGGTGGCCTGATGCTTGGCACGCTTGACAACGCCGGCAAGGCGGCACCTCAAAAAGACGGAGCGGCCGCAGCCAGCCCACTGCCCTGGCTGATTGTCGAGGGGATTGTGATCGTGATCACCGCCGCTGGGGCGATCATCTACCTGCTCATGGCGTTCGGTTTCTGATGCGGCTTGGCCAAGCGGAGGGCATCAAGCCAGGCCGCAGTTTTTGCGAGCGCTATCGAGAACCTTGGTCGCCCGTTCACGGGCTTTCGATGCGCCGTCCTTCAACACATGGTTCACGTGGTCGAGATTGTTTTCCAACTCGGCGCGCTTGGCCCGGGCCTCCGCAAAAAACTCCCAGTACTGCTCGAACAGCGCCTTTTTCAGATCGCCGTAGCCCAGCCCTCCAGCGCGAAGGCGTTCCTCCCAATCCTTGGCCACGTCCTCAGGGGCGACGAGCCGAAGCAGTTGCACGGCAATGTTTTTGTCGGCGTCCGGCTTGGGCTCCTCGGGAGGGCGGCTGTCCATCACCAGCCGCATGATGGTTTTGCGCAGCGGCTTTTCCTCTCCGAAAATGTCGATAGTGTTGCCGTAGCTTTTGCTCATCTTCTGGCCGTCCGTGCCGGGGACGACCGCCACCGAGTCGCGGATCTGCGGCTCCGGGATCACGAACGTCTCGCCGTAGGTCTGGTTGAACTTGATCGCGATGTCGCGCGTGACCTCTACGTGCTGCTTTTGATCGCGGCCGACCGGGACGATGTTGGAGTCGTAAATCAAAATATCTGACGCCATCAAAACCGGGTAGGCAAACAGGCCGTGGTTGGGCGAAAGGCCCTTGGCCATCTTATCCTTGTAGCTGTGGCAGCGCTCGAGCAGGCCCATTGGGGTGAGCGAGCTGAGCAGCCAGGTCAACTCGCAGACTTCCGGCACGTCGCTCTGGCGGAAGAACACCGACTTGGCCGGGTCGAGGCCGCATGCGAGAAAATCCAGCGCCACGTCGAGGGTGTTTTTGCGGCGTTCACTGGCATCGAACAGCGACGTCATCGAGTGGTAGTCGGCGATGAAATAATACGCCTCGCCCTGCTCCTGCAGCTCGATTGCGGGACGCATCATGCCGAAGTAATTGCCCACGTGCAGCGTGCCCGACGGCTGGATTCCTGAAAGTATGATCATAAACAAAAAGCCCCCGGGCGGCGGGCCAGCGGCCGTGCCACCCGGAGGCGCAAATCAAACGGGCTTTGGCTACTTGATATCAACAAAAATCAGCGTCCCGGCTAGCATGTCCGGCACGATCAGCTTCTTTGCCTTGCGGTCGAGGTAAAAGTCGGCGGCCGATTTGAGGCCCTCGAGGACCACTTCCTTCTTTTTGCCGTTGTTGGTCAATTTCCAAACCTTGCCCTGTGTCCAGCTCGAGACGTAGATGCCGCCCTTGCCGTCCGGGTCGACAGCATCCGCGCCGCGCAGTCCCTTGGTGATGACGCGCAGTTTACCCTTCGCCGTCTTGCGCACGATGTTGCCAGTGAAGAAGTCACCCATCAACAGGCCGGTTTTGCCGGAGCGGCCTACGCCGTTCGGGCCCGGCATATCCGCCTGACCGGGAGCGATGGCGTCGGTGATCTTCCCGTCCTTGATCGAGATCTTGTACACGCAGCCCTGTGCCGGCAGTTCCTTGGCCTGCTTGCTGTCGAGCGGCCAAAGTGTGCGCTCCTTGTCGGGGTCGAACATTTTGCTGATCGCGCCCATGTCAGTCACGTACACGCTCTTGCGATCATGAGACGCGGCTACGTCGTTGAGAAAGCTGACCTCGCGGGGAAAATCCTTTTTGTCCGCCAACACGCTAACGTTGCCTTTGCGGTCGATTTTCATCACGCGCGTCTGGTCGGCGGTAACGAGATATTTGCCGGTGAAGGCGATGCCCTTCGGCTCGTTCAGTCCCTTGGCGAAGACTTTCGACTTGTCGCCGTCGAGTACCTTGATTACCGCGTCGCCCTCCTTGTCGGGGGAGTTCATCACGGTGACGTAGTACTTGCCGCCGAATCCCTTGGTCAAACTCTCGGGGCGTTCCCCGATTTTCACGACCTTATTCTTCGCGCCCCAAACCGGAGTCGCAACCATCATGCCCACAATGAGCCCAGCAAGGATTTGTTTTTTCATAGAAACTCGGCCAGGTTCCTAACCGCTCTGCGCACAGGGTCAATGCAAATCAACGAGGACAGGGACTGGGAATCGTTCTACCAGGAGGACAATTTGATGTGGGATCACGGAGAGGCTTCGCCGGGGCTGGTCGATTTTCTTTCGACTGCCGAGGCTGATATTGCGCTTGGTCAAGCGCTCGTTCCGGGCTGTGGTCGGGGTCATGATGCCCGTGCCCTGTCCAAGGCCGGTTGGCGCGTCACCGGGCTGGACATCGCGCCCAGTTCTGTGCCTATGGCCCGGGAGTTGGCTGGTACTGAGGGGCTAAAAATCGATTTTCGGCTTGGAAATTTTCTTGAGGACGAACCCTATCAACCGTTCGACCTCCTTTTTGAGCACACCCTGTTTTGTGCCATTAACCCTAGGCAGCGTGACGCCTACGTCCGCGCGGCCAAGCGCTGGCTTAGGCCAGGCGGGACATATCTCGCGGTGAACTACATCATCACCGACGATGACGGCGATCCGCCGTTCAGTACCACCGCCGGGGAACTTGACGAACGCTTTCTACCCGATTTCGAACTGATCCGCCGCTGGACACCGCGCTCGTACGAAAACCGGCAGGGCAAGGAACTGATGAACCTCTGGCGCCGGAGGTAGCCAAGCGCTTTCGCTTTCGTTTCGGCTCCAAAAAAACTAGCTTGGCCAAGCGCTCCTGTTGGCATGACTCAATTGAACCGACACATCACGCTGCTACTTGGCATCCTGTTGGCCCTGGCCAACGGCATGGCGTTGGATTGGCAAAAGAACGGGGCGCATCGCTGGGTTGACCTTGCCGCTTCCGGCGGCGGCAAGCCGGGGTTCACGCTGATGAACCCGGCTTACACCGGGGTGCAGTTTACCAACACGCTCTCGACCCTCATTTTGATTTCCAACAAAAATCTGCTCAACGGCTCCGGAGTGGCGTTGGGCGACTATGACAATGACGGGCGTTGCGACATTTACCTCTGTCGGCTCGATGGCACCAACGTGATGTACCGCAACCTTGGCAACTGGAAGTTTGAGGACACCACCGCCGCCACCGGCACGGCGTGTCCCTCCCAGTTTTCCAGTGGGGCGACGTTTGCGGATGTCGATGGAGACCGTGATCTCGACCTGTTCGTCACGGCCATGGGGCAGCCTAACCGGCTTTTTCGAAACGACGGCAACGGCAAGTTCACCGACATCACCACAGCCTCCGGCATCGGCACACGCTTCGGCAGCAGCTCGTTAGCTTTGGCTGATATCGACGGCGACGGCGATCTTGACCTGTACGTGGTCAACTACGGTGCCAAGTCCGTGCTGAAGGACGGCGGCAAACTCGACATCGTCAACGTCAACGGCCAGCTCACCGTGCGCGGGCCGTTCGCCAGCCGGATCAAGTTCATCAACAGCCAGATGTTTGAGTACGGCGAGCCGGACGAGTTTTTTCTCAACGACGGCACCGGACGGTTTACCAGACTCGATTGGGGCGGTGGTCGGTTCACCACGCACGACGGCAAGCCGCTCAGCGAGCCGTACCGTGACCAAGGTTTGAGTGCGATTTTCCGCGATATCAACGGCGACCACGCCCCGGATCTGTTCATCGCCAACGACGGTTTCACCGAGGATCGTTTTTGGATCAATGATGGACGGGGAAACTTCCGTGAAATATCGCCGCTCGCCTTGCGACAGTTAAGTTTTTCTGCGATGGGTGTGGACTTCGCCGACATCAACCGCGATGGCTACGACGACTTTTTTGTTGTCGAAATGCTTAGCGCAAATCACGGCCGCCGCCTCACGCAGCAGGGCACTATTCCGGGTGATCCGGTGGCTCCCGGCGACTTCACGCACCAGCCGCAGAGCCGCCGCAATTGCCTCTACATCAGTCGAGGAGACGGCACCTTTGCGGAGGCTGCCTACTTTTCCGGCGTGGCCGCGTCTGAGTGGTCTTGGAGCAGTCTTTTCCTTGATGTCGACCTCGATGGTTGGGAGGACATACTTGTGACCAATGGGTTCGAGTTCGACACCGACGACCTCGACACCCAGCACAATATCGGTCGGCTCGGCAAAATCCCGGTCGCGCAAAAGCGGAAGACGATCTTTCTTTTCCCGCCGCTCGACACACCCAACGTCGCCTATCGTAATCTCGGCAACTCGCGCTTCGAGGAGGTTGGTGCCCAGTGGGGATTTAACGACAAACACGATGGCCACGGCATGGCGCTAGGCGACCTTGATAACGACGGCGATCTCGATGCCGTTATCAGTTGCCTCAAGGGGCCGGCACTGGTCTACCGGAACAATGCCACAGCGCCACGTGTGGCCGTACGCCTGGCCGGCAACGGCAAAAACACCGAGGGCACAGGAGCTCGCATTCGCGTTCACAGCTCGCTTGGCCAAGGGCAACAGGCACAGGAGATGATGGCCGGCGGACGATACGTCAGCGGCGACCAGGCCCAGCGCACTTTCGCGGCCAAGTCAGGCGAGACATTTCGCATCGAGGTCGATTGGCGCGATGGCACCCGCACCACGTTGGAAAATGCGACCGCGGGTCGCCTCTACGAAATTCGCCAGGCGGAGACCAAGCCGATCCCGGCCAAGTCAAGCACTGCGACGACTCTCTTCGCCGACGCCAGCGCGCAGCTTGGCCACCGTCACACCGCAACATTCCGGGACGACTTTGAACTCCAGCCCGCGCTGCCCCGCAGCCTAAACCATGACGGCCCGGCGTTGGCTGCGGCTGATGTGGACGGCGATGGAGATACCGACCTGCTGGTGACAGACACAAACGATCCGCAGTTGACCATCCTGCTCAATGACGGCGCGGGGAACTTCAAGCGATCGGCCAACTCGCTGCCCTCCGGCGGCACCGGCTTGATTCCGTTCACCGACGGCCAAGCGCAGATGCTGTTGCACCTTTCCGAGCCGCCTGCTGTTTATACGATTGAAAACGGTCAACTGCGCTTGGCCAAGCGCTTGGCCTTCGACGGCACGCCCGGAAGTGCGGCGGCGTTCGATGCCGAGGGCGACGGCGACACCGACCTGTTTATCGGCGGCGGCACGGCGCTTGGCCAATTTCCCGCCGCCGCCGCCTCGGTATTGTTTATAAACAACAGCGGCGACTTCGCTCCCCGGCTGTTTCCCGGGCTTGGCCTGGTTCGCAGCGTTGCGGCAGGTGACACGGACGGCGACGGCGACACCGACCTCGTGCTGGTACGAGAATGGAACAGCATCGCCCTGCTACAAAACAACGCCGGGAATTTTACCGAGGCTGGACCGGCGCTTGGCCTTGGGGCATACAAGGGACTCTGGCACGACGCCCAGCTTGCGGACGTCAACGAGGACGGGACACTCGACATCGTTGCCAGCAACATGGGGCTAAACACGCCGTACACGTTTTACGGCTCGCCGGTGCGCCTACTTTATGGCGACGCCGATGCGGACGGTATCAACGAGCTGGCCGAGATTTTTGTCGATCGCACCCAAAATAGTTGGCGGCCGGTACGCAAGCTGGAAGTGTTCGCCAACACCTTCCCGCAAGTCCGCGGCACTTACACTCGCAACCGGGCGTTCGCTACCGCAACCGTGCCGCGAATCCTCGGCACGTCTATCTCCAACATGAATGCTATCGAGATCAACTCACTCGCAACCGGGGTGTTTCTCAACAATGATGGTAAATTCACCTTCAAGCCGCTGCCGGACGAGGCGCAGCTATCCCCGGCGTTCGATATTTGCGTGGCGGATTTCGACGGGGACGGAGTTTTGGATTTGTTCCTCGCACAGAATGATTTCGGTGTGCCGGCCCGTTATTCACGCTACGACAGCGGCAGAGGCCTACTGCTGACCGGCGATGGGAAGGGTGGTTTTCAACCGCAAAGAGGTCAGCGAAGCGGAATCACGATCTACGGCGAGCAACGCGGCGCGGTTGTGGCGGACTTTAACGGGGACAAAAAACCGGACCTCGCCGTGACCCAACGCGACGCTGAGACCAAGCTGTATTTGAAGCGCTGATCACCCGTGGAGTCGAGGAGGAGTTTTGCACCAACTTTTCTAGGACTAACAGGCTCCTCCCTCCAGTTTTCCGCTTGGCTTGGAGGGGCAGCCTGCGAGTCCGCTAAAGATGTCAGGCGAGTTTTCCGGTGTGGGATCGACTAGGACGGCTGGGGATCAGCCGTCCCTACCTTCGCTTGGCCAAGGGGATTACTCGGCGGGAGTGCCTTCGTCGTCTTCGCTGATGACTGGGGCGATGGCGAGCAGGCGGTCGTCTCCGTGTAGGTTGATCAGTTTCACGCCCTGTGCGTTTCGACCGGTCATGCGGATGTGCTCCACGCCGGTACGGACCATCTGGCCGCCGAAAGTGATGAGCATGATCTCGTCGTTGTCCTTCACGGCCAGTGCCCCGCAAACCCCTCCGGTCTTGGCCGTGGTCTTCATGGTGATGATGCCCTTGCCACCACGTGACTGGGTACGGTACTCGTCGAAGTTTGTGCGTTTGCCGATGCCGTTCTCGCCTGCGACCAGCAGGGTGGCGTCCTTGGCCACGACGGCTGCCGCCACAAGGCGATCTTTTCCGCCCAGCCTGATGCCGCGCACGCCGGCCGCCGTGCGGCCCATGGAGCGGACGTTTTCCTCGTTGAAGCGGATGCTCAAGCCGGAGTTGGTGATAAGTACGACCTCGTCGTGGCCGGTGGTCAGCTTGACTGTGATGAGTCGGTCACCCTCATTGATGCCGATGGCGTTGATGCCGTTGCGGCGGACGTTGGAGTAGGCCTCGAGCGCGGTCTTTTTCACCGTGCCGCTTTCGGTGGCGAAGAAGAGGAATTTTTCCTGTTTCCATGTGAGGTTCTCCTTTTCTTCGCCCAGTTGGGATTCCACCCGAATGAGAGCGGCGATCTTTTCGCCGGATTGAAGCTCAAGCATGTTCGCGATGTTGCGCCCCTTGGCCGCGCGGCCCATGTCTGGAATCTCGTGCACGCGGCGCACGTAGACGCGACCGGTGTTTGTGAAAAACATGAGGTAATCATGCGTACTGGCGGTGAAGAGGTGCTCGATGAAATCCTCGGCTTCACCCTGCACGACGGAGTCCTTGCGCGTGCCCATGCCGATCACGCCCTTGCCGCCACGGCGTTGTGAGCGGTAGGAGCTGACGTTGGTGCGCTTGATTAGGCCGTTGTGGGTGAGGGTGATGATGACACCTTCGTTGGCGATGAGATCCTCGATCGCCATGTCGCCCTCGTCTGGCACGAGGTCGGTGCGGCGCGGGGTGGCGTGCTTGTCTTTGATGGCCGTCAGCTCGTCCTTGATGATCGAGAGTACGCGTTCCTCGCGTGCGAGGATGTCCATCAAGTCCTCGATCTTGACGAGTAGCTCGTCGTACTCGGCCTTGATTTTGTCCTGCTCGAGACCGGTCAACTGGTACAGGCGCAGGTCGAGAATGGAGTTCACCTGGGCCTCGCTGAGCAGGTAGTAGCCACCCTTGATGCGTTCCGGTTTGCGAACCTTGACGCCCCATTTCTTGAGAACCTTCTCCGGAAACTCAAACGCGAGCAGCTTGACGCGTGCTTCGTCGCGGTTTTTTGAGTTGCGGATGATACGGATGAATTCGTCGAGGTTGGCCAGCGCGCAGAGGTACCCCTCGAGCGTCTCGGCTCGGGCCTCGGCCTTGTCCAACTCGAACCGTGTCCGGCGCAGGACGACCTCGCGGCGGTGCTCAATATAGGCATTGATCAGCTCCTTGAGGTTCATCGTCTTCGGCCGGCCGTGGTCGATCGCCAGCATGTTCACGCTGAACGACGTTGCCAACTGGGTGAATTTGTATAGCTTGTTGATGACCACCTTCGGCACAGCGTCGCGCTTGAGCTCGACGACCACGCGCGTGTTTTCGTCCGACTCATCGCGCACTGCGGAGATGTCGGTGATGGTCTTGTCGTTGGCCAGCGATGCGATTTTCTCGACCATCGTGGCGCGGTTGACCATGTACGGAATCTCGGTGATGACGATCTGTTCGCGGTTGCCCTTGAGCTGTTCGACGCCGACGCGGCCGCGCTGCTTGATACTGCCGCGGCCGGTCTTGAAATAGGCGCGAATCGGGTCCAACCCCACCGCGAGACAGCCGGTCGGGAAGTCCGGTCCCTTGATGTACTCCATCAACCCCTCGATACTGATCTCAGGGTCGTCGATCTGAGCGCAGATTCCGTCGATCACCTCGCCGAGGTTGTGCGGCGGGATGCTGGTCGCCATGCCCACCGCGATGCCGGTGCCGCCGTTGATCAGCAGGTTTGGGAATGCGGACGGGAACACGGTCGGTTCCTGCCGGGTCTCGTCGTAGTTTGGCACCCAGTCGACCGTGTCCTTGTCCATGTCGTTCATCAACGCATGGCCAAGGTGCGTCAGGCGCGCCTCGGTATAACGCATCGCGGCCGGCGGATCGCCCTCGACCGAGCCGAAGTTTCCCTGTCCATCGACGAGCGTGCTGCGCATCGACCACGGCTGGGCCATGTTCACGAGCGTCGGGTAAATCGTCGCCTCACCGTGCGGGTGGTAGTTGCCGCTGGTGTCACCGCAAATCTTGGCGCACTTACGGTAGTGCCGCCCCGGGCCGAGGTTTAGGTCGTGCATCGCGAGCAGGATGCGGCGTTGCGACGGCTTGAGACCGTCCCTTGCATCCGGCAGCGCACGCGAAATGATGACCGACATCGAGTAGTCGAGGAACGAGTTCTTGATCTCGTCCGCGACGTTGATCTTTTGGATCTTTTCGCTGGCGGCAAACAACGGCGTGTTGCTTGCGGGTAATGGATCCTTGTCCTTGGAATCTGCCATGTGTCTCTAAAAAATCTTTCCGGTTAAACGTCGAGGTTGCGTACGTTGAGCGCGTTTTCCTGGATGAAATGGCGGCGCGGCTCGACCTCCTCGCCCATCAGCTTGGTGAACATTTCGTCCGCCTCAACGGCGTCCGATTCCTCCACTCGCAACAGCTTGCGTGTCTCCGGCGCCATGGTCGTCTCATAAAGTTCCTTCGGGTTCATTTCACCCAGCCCCTTGAAGCGCTGGATCTGGATGCCTCGCCGCCCAACATCCATGACCGCGTTAAGAATCTCTGAGATGGAAAACAGCCGCCTCGCGTTGGCCGAGTCGCCTTCGCCCTGGATGATCTCAAACAACGGCTCGTCCTGCGCCGAGTAGTGGTCAACGCTCAGGCCCTTGCGGTTGAGCTTGGACAAAATCTCCTCCACCGCTGTGTGCTCGTGCAGCTCCACGTGGCGCGCGCGACGGCGTGGTCCCTCTTTTTTCTTCGGCTTGCGGCCTCGCTTGGCTGGTGCCTCCTCGGCGCTTGGTTCCTCGTCCTCAGCTTGGCCAAGCGCCTGGTCTTCCTCTTCCTCATCTTCGCCGAACAGGCCAAGGTCCGGGTTCTCCTTACCAAACTTGGCCAAGGCTGTTTCGCTGTGAAAATAATGCACCGTTTCGTCGTTGCCCTCCCAGATTTTCACCAAGTGGCTGGGTAATGATTTCTTCTTCGGGTTGCGCTCCTCGAGGTAGTCCGTGAAATCGCCCCCATGCCGGCGAATGGCGTTGGCGTATTTGTCGAGCGACTGCAGTAACTCAAGAATCTCGGAGAGCTGTTTCTTTGCCACCTCCTTGTCGTTTTCGAGGCTTCGCAGGCGAACGTCCTCCGAACCAAGGTCGAGCAGCATCTTGGTCATCTGCGTGTCGTCGTCGATGTACTCCACGCGCCGCTTGCGGGTCACCTTATACAAAGGCGGTTGGGCGATGTAGACGTACCCCTGCTTAAGCAGCTCAGGCATCTGCCGGTATAGGAACGTCAGCAACAATGTGCGAATGTGTGAGCCGTCCACGTCGGCGTCCGTCATGATAATGATCTTGTGGTAGCGCAGCTTTTCGATGTTGAACGCACCCTCTCCTTCCCCGGAGCCGATCCCGGTTCCGACTGCCGTGATCATTGTGCGGATCTCACGGTTCTCGAGCACTTTGTCGAGCCGGGCTTTCTCCACGTTAATCAACTTACCTCGAATCGGCAGTATAGCTTGAAACTTCCGGTCACGCCCTTGCTTGGCCGATCCGCCCGCTGAGTCACCCTCCACGATGTATAACTC
>WTHH01000069.1 GCA_011523195.1 Verrucomicrobiales bacterium | reverse complement strand
CAGCGCGAGGTCATTTTTGCTGCCGTTGTTGCGAACCGTCTGCTTGTCATAGGTGGGGTTGGTTTCCAGATCGCCAGCGACGGCACCGATCATTCCCGCCAGCATAAAGAACCCACTACCGCCACACAGCATGCAGAACAGCAGGAAAAACGAGAACCACATCCAGCCTCTGCCTTTTTTCTGTGGGACCGGCCGCTGCGGCTGTGCGGGGTTGGATGGAATCACCGGAGGTTCGTTTTCACTCATGACTGGCGGTAAACTAGCGTCACTGACCAAGCGCGGCAAGTGGCTGTTTGCGCTTGGCCAAGCGCTTGGCTAACGTCGCCGCGTGCCGCGCAAAATCTGGCTGCCACTGTTGCTGATGCTCATCTTCGCCGTGAGTCGTTGGCCCGGCATGCTCCCGCAGAATTTTAGTGCCGCCCACGCGCTGTTGTTTTGTGCGGCATTCTGGCTCCCCGGTTGGATGGGCTGGGTGCTGCCTCTGGCAACCATCATCGTCACCGACATCCTGCTAAACGTGTTCGCCTACGACGTAACCGTGCTTGACCCGAGGCTGGTCACGAACTGGATGATCCTTGCGCTGTTTGTCGTCCTGGCCAAGTGGCTGGCTCGGCGCCGAAGCTACGGCCGGGTGTTCCTCGGGACGCTATTTGGGGCGTTGCTGTTTTACCTCGTCAGCAACTCCGTCTCGTGGATGGTCAACCCGGCCTACGCCAAGACCATCGCCGGCTGGGTGCAGGCGTTGACGGTCGGGCTACCCGGCTTCCCGCCGACCTGGATGTTCGGCCTCAAGACACTGCTGGGCACCGGTTTGTTCACCGGCCTGTTTGCCGGCGCGATGAAACTCAGCGAGGCGATGGAAGCAACCGAGCCGGAACCGGAGGCCGAAGACACCGAGGAGGACGAGGCGAAACCCAGCGACCCATCACCGGAACCGGTATGACGACGATTGGCATCCTTTCAGACAACCACAGCGACTGGTCGCCGAAGATTGCGGAGGCGCTGGGCGGGGTGGATGCAATCATCCACGCCGGCGACATTGGCTTGTATCAAATCATATCCGAGTTGGAAGCGATTGCACCCACGACGGTCGTGCTGGGAAACACCGACGGCGATCTGCCGATCAACGAGACCGCCGTGGCCACGCTTGGCGACAAAAAGTTTTTCGTGCAGCACATCGTCGAACCGCACCGCCTTGAGGCGCCGCTGCGCGAACGACTCAACCGCGTGCAGCCGGACGTGGTTGTTTTCGGGCACACGCACAAGCCGTTTTGCGAAACCGTGAACGGCATCCTGTTCCTCAATCCCGGCTCCGTTACTCGCCCCCGCGGGCAGCACCCTCCGAGTCTGGTGCGGCTCACCATCGAGTCCGACGAACTAAAACCACAGTTCATCGAATTGTAATCAACCAAGCGCTTGGCCAAGCGGGGTGGTGGCTTGCTTTTGGAATGGTGCTGGCGGATGTTCGCTGCGGTTCATAATTGTTTCATGAGTTGCAGATTTTTTTGTTCCACTTTGTTGTTGGTCACCGTGCTTGGCTTGGCCAAGCGGGTGGATGCAGTTGAAGCCAAGCCGAATGTGGTCATCATTGTTGCCGACGACCTTGGGTGGGCCGACGTCGGGTTTCACTCGGACCGCATCCCCACACCCAACATCGACCGCATCGCTCGGGAGGGAGTGGAGCTGGATCAGTTTTATGTGTTCCCGATGTGCAGCCCGACCCGGGCCGGACTGATGACCGGGCGATACCCGATCCGGTTCGGGATGGCGCGTGCAGTGATCCCGCCTTGGCGGCACTTCGGTCTGGACCCGGCGGAGCTAACGTTGCCGGAAGCACTGGGCAAGCTGGGCTACACGCAACGGGGCATTTTCGGCAAATGGCACCTCGGCCACAACGACATCAAATGGCACCCGAATAATCAGGGATTCACGCATTTTCAAGGTCATTTCAACGGGGCTATCGACTATTTCGACCTCACTCGCGAAGGGGAGCGCGACTGGCATCTCAACGGGAAAACCAACCCGGAAACCGGCTACGCTACCGACCTGATTGCCGATGCGGCCAGCCAGTTCATCTCCCGGCATGCCAAGGGCGAAGCGCCGTATTTTTGTTATGTACCGTTCAACGCGCCGCACTCACCGTTTCAGGCACCGGATAAGTATTTGAAGAAGTTTGCGCACCTGGCGTCCCCGGATGCGAAAGGGAAAAATAAAACCCTCCGTCAGACGGTGGCTGCAATGGTGGCCTGCATGGACGATGGTATCGGGCGAATCCTCAAGTCGGTCGATGCCAGTGGTGAGGCGGCTAATACGATCGTCCTGTTTTTCAGCGACAATGGCGGCGTGGGTGGACTGCCGAGAAACAATCTGCCGCTGCGCGGTAACAAGCTCGACGCGTGGGAGGGTGGTATCCGTGTGGCCGCGGCGATGCGTTGGCCAGGCGGCGGCGTGGCGGGTGGCAAAAAAATCACCGTGCCGATCTCGTGCATCGACGTGATGCCAACCCTGACCAAGCTCTCGGGGGGAACGGCTACACTTGGCAACAAACCGTTCGATGGTCGTGACGTCCTCGACGTGCTGCAGGCCAAGCGCAGCCAACTCGATCGTGAACTTTATTTTTACCACGGCCAGGGGGGTGAGGATAAAGAGAAGATTGCGATGCGAACAGCGAAGTGGAAGCTGCTCATCAAAGGGCCGAACATTTCCAGCGGCAAGTGGAGGACGAAGAGGCATGAGCGTTTTCTCTTTCGCATCGATCGTGATCCCAACGAGACGATCGACTTGCTCGGGCAGCATCCGAAAGTTGCCGCGGAACTCGCAAAAAAACTGATCGCCTTTCGTCGCTTACAACCAGAGTTCAGCGTTGACATTTACGGCGCGGGCAGGCGGCAGTTCAAGGCGCCGAAAGATTGGCGCATCAAATGATTTTGTGCGCGCCTCAATACGAATTAAGTCTTGTTATCGGCGTGCGAGAGAGTCATTTTCGCCGGCCGGTTTTTTGAAACCGCAACCCGACAACACGGATAACCATCCGCATCATGAGTGATCAAGAAAACACCGATCCGTTGAAGGATCTGGAGATGGCATTCCTCCCCCAGTGGGCGCAGGAACCGAACGACGCAAAACCGTACGCCGACTTTGCCGGTGACGATAGACCACGCGGCAGAGGCCGTGGCGACTGGGGGGATCGCCCGAGGCGACGCGACGACAATCGAGGTCGCGACTTCAAGGGTCGCGGCGACCGGCCACGCGGCCGGGATGAGCGAAGAGACGGAGGAGATCGGCGTCAGAAATTTCAAAACCGTGACGGCAAGCGTCCGCAAAACCGGAAGGGCAACTTCCGTCGCAATGACGGCCCGCCACGTCCGCCGCTGGAGATTGATGCCTCCATTCGGCCGGAGAAAAACGGGGTCGAGGCACTGGCAAAGCAGATCAAGAACAGTGGCCGTGCATATCCGTTGTTCGACATCGCTCGGCTAATCATTGCCAAGAGCGAACGCTACGAGGCCGTATTCCAAACCAAGCGCAAGGAGGACGGCACCGTGGCCCAACCGCTGTTTTTTTGTCAGGTCGACGAGACGGTCTGGCTCTCCGAGGAGCAGGCCATCGACCATGTTTTGGGCAGGCATTTTGACACCTTTTACAAGACGGAAAAAACCGAGATCGACCCGCCGAAGGGAACCTACACGTTTGTGGCCCAGTGCGGCATGAGCGACGAAATTCTCGGCCCGCCGAACTACCACGGGTATCAGGAAAAACTCCGCAGCCTCCACGCCGAGCGATTTGCCCGGCTGCCGTTTGACGTGTTCAAGTCACGCGTGAAGATCGTCCACGACGAGGAGGTTGTGAACAAATGGATCGAGGAACAGAGCTTCAAGACCGAGTACATCGCGATCAATTTGCCGGAGGAGGCCCGACTGGATTCACGCGACGCCGTCCGCAGCCATTTCCGTGAGCATCATCTCGGCAACCTTATTGCCAGCGTGGACAGTATCGCCCTAAAGGGCAACGTCTACACCCGCAAGTCGCCGCCGCGCATGCAAAACCTCGTGCGCCGAGCGTTCGACGAGCAGCGCCGGTTTCCGATAAAGGTGGTAAACATGTTGAGCCAGGAGTTCAGCAGCCACGGCCTTCAGTTTTTTAAGCGTAAAAAGAGCGTCACGCATGTCTCTGTTTCACGGCCGCACCATCTCGACCTCGAGAACACACCGGTCAGCGAGAGCATTAGGGACATTGTCTCGTTTATAATCGATACGGAAAACTGCACGCGCCGCAATGTGCTCGAGAAATTTGCCCCCGAGCCGGAAGCCCCCGAGGCCTCCGGGGAGGGCGATGAAAAAAAGGATGCGCCGCTTTCACCCGAGCGCACCGCTGTGCTTAGCGACCTGCACTGGCTCGTGCATCAGGGTCACGTCATCGAGTACGCCAACGGCCAGATGGAAGTGGCTCCCAAGCCGCAACCGCCGCAGCAGAAAAAGAAGAAGCCCAAACCGGAGAAAAAAGAGGAAGCCCCCGCTGCGGAAGAGGCCAAGGCCGAAACGACTCCGGCAGAGCCGGAAGCAGAGGGTCAGGCGGAGGTCACCGAGACCTCGACTGAACTGGCGACCGAGCCAGCCAAAGGTGAAGGTCAAGCGCTTGGCCAAGCAGAAAGCACCGAGCCAAGCGAACCGGCCCCCGAGTTGGAAACTGGCGAGGCCGAACCGGCCAAGGAGGAAGCGCCCGCACCTGCTGCTGAATAAGGCAACGCGATGGCCAAAAAATCTGCATACGCCTCCGCCGGGGTGGACCTCGAGGTCAGCAACCGGCTTAAGGACGATCTCCCAACATTGCTCGCCTCAACCAAGCGCCCCGAGGTGCTTGGCGAAGTTGGCGGCTTCGGCGGGTTGTTCGCGCTCAACACCCGCAAGTACCGCAACCCGGTGCTCGTCTCGAGTGTCGACGGTGTCGGTACCAAGCTCAAGGTCGCCTTCGCAGCCAAGCGGCATGACACCATCGGGCAGGATCTCGTTAACCACTGTGTGAACGACATCGCGGTGATCGGTGCCGAGCCGCTGTTCTTCCTCGACTACATCGGCACCGGAAAGCTGCAGAAAAAGGCTTTCACCGACATCGTCCGCGGGTTCGCCATCGGCTGCCGCGAAAACAACTGTTCCCTCGTCGGCGGCGAGACCGCCCAGATGCCCGGTTTTTATCAGCCCGGCGAATACGACGTAAGCGGCACCATCGTCGGTGTGGTGGAGAAAAATCGTATTCTCGACGGCAGTACCGTCCGGCCGGGTGACAAGATCATCGGCATCGCTGCGTCCGGACTGCACACCAACGGCTACTCACTGGCCCGCAACATACTATTCAACAAGATGAAGCTCAGGCCGTCCAGCAAGATTCCCGGGCTTGGTATCAAGGCGGCGGACGAACTACTCAAGGTGCACATCAGCTACGGGCCGGTTGTCCAAAAGCTGCTCAAGAAATTCAACAAGGGTGCGCGGCGTTCGTGGGGGGTGAAAGGCCTCGCCCACATCACCGGTGGCGGGTTCATCGACAACATCCCGCGCGTGCTGCCGAAGAACTGCAACGCCGTGATCCTGCGCGGCACATGGGACGTGCTACCGATCTACGAGGTGCTGCAGGCCAAAGGCAAGGTGTCAGAAACCGAGATGCACCAGGTGTTCAACATGGGCATCGGCATGATTGCCATCGTGGATGAGGAGAGTGCCAAGGGTGTACTGCGAACCATCCGCGCCAACGGCCACAGGGCTTGGGAGATTGGTCTTATCGACAGCGGCACCAGCAAGGTGCAGCTCGCCTAGTTTTCCCTTCGCTTGGCCAAGCGCTTGGCTGTCAGGCGAGACATTGGCCAAGTGCATTGAGGAATCGATCGACGTTGGCCTCGGTGGCATTGTGGCCCATGAGTCCGACGCGCCAGATTTTTCCTTTCATCGGGCCCAACCCCGGCCCGACCTCGATGCCAAATTCGTTGAGTAACCGCCCGCGCACGCCGGCTTCGTCCGCTCCGTCCGGCACGCCCACAGCATTGAGCTGCCATAGCTGGTGACCCTCCTGCGAGGAGATCGAAAGCCCCAGCCTGGCCAAGCCGGCCTTGAGCGTCTCATGTGCCTGCTGGTGCCGCGCCCAGCGAGCCTCAAGTCCCTCTTCCAGCACAAGCCGCAGTGCCTCGTGCAGGGCGTAGTTCATCGTGATCGGTGCCGTGTGATGGTACACGCGCTCCGACCCCCAGTAGCTGGCGAGAAAATTCACGTCCAGATACCAGCTCTGCACCTTGGTTTTGCGACTGGTTGCGACCTCCATCGCGCGTGGGCTAAAGGAGACCGGCGCCAGCCCCGGGGGACAGCTCAGGCATTTTTGTGTGCCGCTGTAGACTGCGTCGACCTGCCAGTTGTCGATGGCGACCGGGCAGCCGCCGAGCGACGTCACCGTGTCGAGCAGGAACAACGCGCCAGCCTCGTGTGCCAGTCGCGAAATTTCCTCAACCGGAGTCAGCGCCCCGGTGGAAGTCTCAGCGTGGACGACGGCGACGAGCTTGGGCTTGAGCCCCTCGAGCGCGGCAGCGATGGCGGTCGGCTCAACGATCGTGCCCCACTTGGCCTCGACCTTCGTGACCGTGGCGCCGCACCGTTCGGCGACGTCGCACATGCGAGTACCGAACACGCCGTTGACCCCGATGACGACCTCGTCTCCTGGTTCGAGCAGGTTGACAAAGCAGGCTTCCATGCCGGCACTGCCGGTGGCGCTGACCGGAAAAGTCATCTCGTTTTCCGTTTGGAAAATCTGCCGGAGCATTGACTTTATCTCCTCCATCATGCCGATGAAGGTCGGGTCGAGGTGGCCGACGAGCGTGTGCTGCATGGCCTGGAGGACAGCCGGGTCGGTGTTACTGGGTCCGGGGCCAAGCAACAGTCGATCGGGCGGGGAGTAGGATGCGGGAACTTGGGTTGAACTCATCGCGGAGGCGAAGCTAGTGGCCAAGCGCTTGGCTTGTCAAAAAATTACTGGTTCCGCTTAGCCAAGTGTTTTGAGTGCGCCGGCAGAGCGAAGCGGCGCCGGCGCTTTCCGGTTAGTTGGTTTTTAGTACGCTGTTATCAGTTGGTTTGGTTTGTTATAATCGGGCATTGAGAACCGAAATCGCTAAACCGCTCAAAAGCGGTGTCGCGCTGCGCTTGCCAAGCAATCCAAATGACGCTTGGCCAAGTGGATTTTTTTTATAAAACGAGGACGGCTGGGACAGCCGTCCCGACCTGCTGAGGGCACGATCGACTTAGCCGTAGAGGCTTTCAATCGGTTTGCCGAGGCCGTCGCGGGTGACGTAGAACGGCCGTTTTTCCACCTCGTAGGCGAGCTTGGGCGAGATCCCCATCGCCTTGTAAATTGTGGCGTGCAAATCCTCGATGATGACCGGGTCCTTAATCGTCTTGCAGGGGCGCTCGTCGGCAGTGACGCCGTGCAGATGGCCCTTTTTGATGCCGCCGCCGAACATCAGCACGGAGCCGGCGTCGGTGAAGTGGCGGTGCATGCCGTAATGTTTCAGCTCGTTGATCGTGTCCGGCACGTGCACCTGGTCACGCACCTTGTTGCCTGGTTTGCCCTCGACGAGCATGTCGCGGCTGAACTCGCTGGCGAGCACGATGAGCGTGCGATCGAGCAGGCCGCGTTCCTCGAGGTCGAGCACGAGCTGCGCGATCGGGGCGTTGATCTGGCGCTTCATGTCGGTGAGGCGTGTGTGGCCGTTCTCGTGGGTGTCCCAGTTGAGGAACGGCACGTACTCGGTTGTCACCTCGATGAACCGCGCGCCGGACTCGACGAGCCGCCGCGCCAGCAGGCAGCCGCGCCCGAACTGGCCGGTGTTGTAAATGTCGTAGGTCTCCTTTTTCTCGAGTGACAGGTCGAACGCCTTGGCGGATGGAGAGGTCAACAGACGATGCGCGTTGTCGAGCGAGCGCAGGAGTGAGTCTTTTTGATAGTCGCTGCCGGCAAGACCGATCGGGCTTTGGTCGACCAAATTCTTAAACGCCTTGTAGCGGTTGGCGAAGCGCGACTTGCTCATGCCCTCCGGCGGCCGAACGGTGTTCAGCGCGTGATCTGGGTTTGCGATGTGGAATGGCCCGTACTCACTGCCGAGGAAACCGGCGGAATGGAAGGCCTTGAGTTCCTCGCCTTCGCCGACGTCGAGTCGCTGGCCGATGTCGATGAACGCCGGCATCGCGGGGTCTCGCGGGCCAAGCGTGCGGGCGATCACCGCGCCGATATGTGGGGCGGCCACGGAAAGCGGCGGCGCGTAGCCGGTGTGCCAATGGTACTGGTGGCGCGAGTGGAGAATGAAGCCGAGGTCGCCGGCCTTGTAGGTGCGGATCAACGTGCCTCGATCCATCACGTTGCCGACTTTTTCCAAGCCCTTGGTCAGCTTGATGTTGTCAACCGCAGTATCGATTGCAGGGAAAGTGCTGAGGACTTGGTCGGGCGACAGGCCCTTTTCGTAGGCGATGTAGCGCTTGGGATCGAATGTCTCGGTGGAGGCCATGCCGCCGCCCATCCAGAGCACAATGACCGAGTCGGCCGTTGCCTCGATCTTTTCATCGCCGGCCTTGGCCAGGATTTGGTGCGGGTCTCCGGCGGCCAAGGCGCCCAGAGTTGCGGCGCTGGCGGTCTTGAGGAAATTTCGACGGTTTAAATTCACCTGTTGAGTCATGCAGGGAAAGTTGGCCCAAGCGCTCCGGCTTGGCAAGTACCGAAGGGGATAGGAGGCAATGGTGAGGGGTTAGCCTCGCTTGGCCAAGCGCTTGGCCGGGCGGACGTCAGGCTTTTTCCTGTATGAGTTCGCGGCGGCCGCCGCCAAGGAGTTCCTCGACGAAGTTGGTGGAGTAGACGCCCCGGCAGAACTCGGGGTCGTGCAGCACGGCTTTCTCGAACGGGATGGTGGTCTTGATTCCCTCGATGATGTACTCATCGAGTGCCCGGTTCATTTTGTCCATGGCATCGCGGCGGCTGGTGCCGAAGGTGATCAGCTTGGCGATCATGGAGTCGTAATGGGTAGGGATGGTGTAGCCGGCGTAGGCGTGGCTGTCGAGGCGCACGCCGCGTCCGCCGGGGGCGAAGTACATATCAATCTTGCCGGGGCTGGGACGGAAGTCATTCCACGGATCCTCGGCATTGATGCGGCACTCTATGGCGTGGCCACTGATCTTGATGTCGCCCTGTGAGAGTTTGAGCGGCTCGCCCATGGCGACGAGGATCTGCTGCTTGATGAGGTCGATGCCGGTGACCTCCTCGGTGATCGGGTGCTCGACCTGGATGCGCTTGTTGACCTCGAGGAAATAGAAGTTTCCCTTGTCGTCGACGATGAACTCGACAGTGCCGGCGTTGGAATACTCGGCATGCTGGGCGATACGCACGGCGGCCTTGCCCATCTGGGTGCGCAATTTTTTGTGTTTCTCGAGCAGGGGCGACGGGGTTTCCTCGATGAGTTTCTGGTTGCGACGCTGGATGGAGCAGTCGCGTTCGCCGAGGTGAATGATGTTGCCCTTCGTGTCGCCAAGGATCTGGAACTCGATGTGGCGCGGGTTCTCGATGAATTTCTCGATGTATACGCCGCTGTTGCCAAAAGCTTTCTCCGCCTCGTTGCGGGCGGTGTGGTAGCCCTTGACGAGGGAGATGTCGTTGTTCGCGGTGCGCATACCCTTGCCGCCGCCGCCGGCCACGGCCTTGATCATGACCGGGTAGCCGATGTCCTTGGCAATCTTCAACGCCTCCTGCTCGGTGTCGATGACGTCCTTGGAACCGGGGGGGATCGGCACGCCGGCCTTGCGGGCCAGTTCGCGGCTGAGCGCCTTGTCCTCCAGGGCGTTCATCGCGGCGGATTTTGGCCCGATAAAGCGGATGTTGCAGCTTTCGCAAACGTCGGCAAAGTGGGCGTTCTCGGAGAGGAAGCCGTAGCCAGGGTGAATGGCGTCGACGTTGGTGATCTCGGCTGCGCCGATGATGCGGTCGATGCGCAGGTAACTTTCGTTGCTGGCGGCGCCGCCGATGCAGATCGCCTCGTCGGCCATCTGTGCGTGCATGGAATTCGCATCCGCCTCCGAGTACACGGCCACGGTTCGGATGTTGAGTTCCTTGCAGGCGCGGATGATACGAACGGCGATCTCCCCGCGGTTGGCTACCAGTATTTTTTCAAACATGCAGTGGAGCTTGGCTAACGATCAAATTGCAATCAGGCAGGGCGCACGCGGAAAAGCGGCTGGCCGAACTCAACCGGGTTTCCGTTCTCGGAGAGAATCTCGGTGATTACACCGCTGATCTCGGCCTTGATTTCATTCATCACCTTCATCGCCTCGACGATGCAGACGACCGTGTCCGCAGAGACGTGGTCGCCGATCTCGACGTACGATTCAGACTCGGGCGAGGGCGCACGATAAAAGGTGCCGATCATGGGTGACTTGATCTCCGGATCGTTAGACGCGGGCGGCTCCTCCGCCGGTGCGGCAGCCGGTGGAGCCGCAGCCGGCGCTGTGGCTGGCATCGGGACGGGCGCCGCCGAGGCCGGGGGCAGATAGTGCT
>WTHH01000425.1 GCA_011523195.1 Verrucomicrobiales bacterium | reverse complement strand
CAAGGGAGGCAACGGAGGCTTTGGCTGTGGTCAACTCGCTGCTGGCTGCATTGAGTTCGGTTTGCCGCTCTGCGAGAGATTCCTGAAGTCGTTTGATTTCCCTGTCGCTGGCGTTTGTCTCGGCGGCCTTGATGCGGTCCTTTGCATTGGCCAGTTCGACCGCGACCTCGTCGGCCTTGGCCTGAGCCTTGGCCATGTCGGCGGTGGCCTTGGTTGCCTCAGCTTGCGCCTTGGCCAAGTCAGCCTGTGCGCTCTTCAACTGGGCGGTCGCGGTGTCGACGGATGCCTTGAGTGAATTGTTTTCCTGCTTCAAGCCTACAAGGTCACTCTCGAGCTTGGCCAAGCGCTTGGTTTCGTCTGCGGAGGGGACTGCGGAAAGGGCTTCCTTAAGTTGGGCGTCCTTAAGCGTGAGATTGTTCTCGAGGGATTCGAGTCGGCGGGTCAGGTCGCTGATTCTCAGTCGCGCGGTCTCGGCATCGAACACAGCCGGCTTGGCCGCCGGCTTGGGAGTGGTCGGTGTATCCGGGGTGCTAACGTTGAGGGCCTTGAGCTTTTTGGTGACGTAATCGATTCGGAAATCGATGACGCCGGTTTTCCAGCCGGGATTACCTGACTTAAGCGCTTTCAGGGTGTTGAGTGCCTCCTGATATTTCGCTGCGGCTGAGCTGTTCTGGGCGCTTTTGGCTAGATTATCAGCTTGGGTGATCTGGATGTAGGCGCGGATGAATTCGTCGTCTGGCCCGGCGGCTCTTGGGCTGAGGACAACGCTTGCGGCCAACAATAGGGAAGCTAGAAATGAAAACCGTTTCACGGCGCCGACTTTAGCCAAAGCCGATTCCGGTTGGCAATCATGTAAAACTCGATGACTCGGCCGGCTACTGGCTGGCTTTCATCTCGATGACATCATGCGGGGCGGCCTCGCGCTGGCCGGCGGGACTGACCCGGATGTAGCGTGCCCGTTTCCGCAATTCGGGGAGGGAAGGGGCGCCGAGATAGCCCATGCCGGCCTGAATACCGCCGATCAACTGGGCCAGCAGATGGTCGAGATTGTCCGAGACCTCCTTGAGCGCCTCGATGCCCTCGGCGGCGACCTTGCGCCCGGCGTCCTTGGAAGCGTGGCCGTAGCGGGCGGCTGAGCCGGCTTTCATTGCCTCGAGGCTGCCCATACCGCGGTACTGTTTGTAGAGCTTACCGCTGATCTCCATCACCTTGCCGGGCGCCTCGGGACAGCCGGCGAGCAGGCCGCCGCAGATCACGCCGTTGGCCAGGGTTAGTGCCTTAACGATATCGCCCGACTTGGTGATGCCGCCGTCGGCAAGGAGGCTGACGCCCTTGGCTTCGGCGACGCGACTGGCAACGTACAGCGCGGTCATTTGCGGAATACCGACTCCGGCCACGAGGCGGGTGGTGCAGATCGATCCCGGCCCCTGGCCAATCTTGATGATGTTCGCTCCCTTGTCCGCGAGAAATTCAACCCCTTCTGCCGTGGTGACATTCCCGGCGGTGATGTGCAAATCGGGATAGGCGTTGTGGATCAACTCGACCGCCTCGCCGACGCCCTTGGTGTGACCGTGGGCCGTGGAGACGGCGACGACGTCTGCACCGCGCTCGACTAAGCCGCCGACATGCGTCTCGATCCGCTCCCGGTCAAGCGCGCCATCCGGGGTGCGAGGTGTGGAGACCGCCGCGCCGCAGAGCAGCCGGAACTGGTCGTCTCGAGCCGGGCGAAACTGCGCCTGCTTCTCAAGCGTGATCCGCTCGATGTCGCTCAGGGTGAACAGGCCGCGGAGACGATCCTCCGCGTCCACCACCAGCAGTTTGTTGATGCCAGGATGCTCGGTGAAAAACTGGTCTGCGATAGTGATAGGGTCGGCCCCCAGTTCTTTTTCCTGAATCGTTTGGACCTGATCGCGCGGGACGAGTGCATCCGTAATCTTTTTGGACGCATACCGTGGCTTGATGACGTTGCCTGAAAGCAGACCGACCAGTTTTTGTTCGTCGCCGACGACCGGGAAGGTGCTGAAGGAGTAGCTCTTGGCGTCGATCCGCTCGAGCACCTCGCCAACCGATTGGTCTGGGGCGACCGTGATCGGTTCCTGGATCAAGCCGTGGATGTGGTTCTTGACGCGGCTGACCTCCTTGAGTTGCTGCTTGTCCGCCATGTTGTAGTGGATCAGGCCAAGCCCCCCGTTTAGGGCCATGCCGATGGCCATGCGCGACTCGGTGACGGTGTCCATGTCGGCCGAGACCATTGGGATGTGCAGGGTCAGGCCGTCCGCCAGCTCGGTGTCGAGCGAGGCGTTGCGGGGCAAGATCTCAGAGTAAAGCGTGGCGAGGGTGAGGTCGTCGTAGGTCAGCGCGGTACCGGCCTGGCTGGAAAAGAAGGTGTCCGCTGACTGGTAAAATGCCGAATCGAGTGACTGCGCGTTTTGCTCTGCCGCCATGTCCAAGATTCCACGATACGGAAAGCGCTGACAAGTGTTTTCGTTTTTTTCTTGCGCGCTTACCTTGACAGGAGAAGGATTCAGAATTGGCCAAGCAGTAAAGAGGCCTGCCAGGGTAAAAGCCGGCAATGGGCATGTCCGTCGAGGGATCACCCCGGCGTCAATTCCGTTTCAGTCGCCCGACGCGACGGTTCCCCGCTCGCCCCAGGTCGTTATTCCAAATTTCGGAACAGAGACGCCGACCCGCACGCTCAGTCCGGGGGGCGATCCGCCGGAGGTGCACAGGGA
>WTHH01000061.1 GCA_011523195.1 Verrucomicrobiales bacterium | reverse complement strand
GCTTTTGGCAACCTATGGACTAACGCTGTTACCCATGAAGGCGACCAGCCAGGAACCGGCGGCCAGGGCTTCACTGGCGTGATTGATGATGCCGCGTTCTACAATCTGGCTCTATCCGAAGAACAGGTGTTAGCTCACTTTGAAGATGGGTTTGCTGGTATGCCCGAAAAGATCGAAATCACTGGACAACCACAGGACGCTACCGTTCCCGAAAATGCAGTGGCCACTTTCACGGTTGATATTTCAGGCATGCCTGTGATTGATGTAAAATGGCTTGTTAACGGGGAGGAAGCGGCTACTGACTCGGTGCTTACTTCTTCAAGTTTCTCGATCGTTGCCACCGAAGCCAACAATGGAGCCAAGGTAAAGGCAGAGTTGACCAACAAAGGAGGCTCGGTTTCCACAGCCGAGGCAACACTGACCACGGTTGTCGACCAGGATGCTCCTGAAGTCACCTCAATCACGGCTTATGCAGGCACCTTGAACCAGATCATTATTACATTTAATGAGCCACTCGACGGCACAACTGCTGCCAATGCAGCAAACTACAAGATCGACGGTTTGGAGGTTTCCTCCGCTGAAGTCAGTGAAGATGGTCAAACGGTGACCTTGGCTACCTCTCAACAAAATGCCGGTGACTACAGCGTGGCTATTTCAGGTGTTAAGGACACCTCATCACGTGGTAATGCAGTTGAAGGTTCCGTCTCTTTCAAGAGCGCAATAGACTACGCCATGGAGATTGTATCTGATGGCCCAATCATCTACTGGAAACTTGCTGAAACAGAAGGCAACGTAGCCAAAGACCACATGGGCCTACGTAATGGTACATACGTAAGCGCCAACCAATCCGGGCTTCCAACCTTGAACGTAGATAGTCTGGTACCCAACTCCGCTGACGGGGCTGTTCACTTTGACCCTGATAAGAATCAGAGAATCAATATTGGGGATAACAACCTCATGAACACCGGCACCTTCAAGCAGAAGACTCTTGAATTCTGGTTCAGGGCCGATGCACTTCCTCAGGCGACTGATGAAGAAGATGTCCCATACCAGAAAAAAATGGTTCTTTGGGAACAGGGCGGAGGGTGGAAAGGCTTGCGTTTCTATCTTAACGCGACCGACACCTCTGATTCTCCACAAAAAGCGGATCTCTACTTTATGGCTAACTCGCATATAGGCGGAGGAGCCACCAGTGACTCCTCAACATGGACTGCACCTCCCCTCGACTTGAGATGGGGTGGATCAACCGACGAACGCGGCCCAGAATCTCACTTCGGTTATGAGGATTCTGTTCCGGTTTTTGTTAAGTCGGAAGTTGAAGTTGGAAAAATCTATCACGTTGTCGGCATTATTGACGGTGACAGCGAAGGATTGAATGGGAAACTGCTTCTTTATGTAAATGGCAAACTGGTTGATGAAGAAGGAGGAGTCGGCCAGCTTTATTCTCACGGGAATGATGCAGGAATTGGAGGCATTAACGCTGGCACCATCTTCCACGATGAGATTGCAGACGGAACTCTTCTAACCGATTATTATTTCTTTAACGGAACGATTGATGAAGTCGCTCAGTACAACCTTGTTCTTTCTGCAGAACAGGTGGCGAGCCACTTTGATTTAGGTAGCACTAGTGCTGCTCCGCCTACAGAAGGTATTGCAACAGCAATTCCTGGCTTATCAACCCAAGCGCTTGATTCTTTGGTAGCTCACTACGATGGCAATAAAGGAATTGAGACAGATGGAAACGCCGTAGTTTCTTGGACTCCGGTTGATTCCAATGGCAATCTGTTAAGCGATATGATCGTTAGCTCAACTCAAAAAGGAAATGGAGCTCAGGAATTAATCACATATGATTCAGGAAAATTAATTTTTGATGATACTGCTGTGGGCGCGGATGGAAGATATCTTGCGGGTAAACTAAATAACGCTGAAACAAAAGATTTCACCGTATTTTGGCTTGGACACTACAAATCGGATGCTCCTTTCGCTACATCAGGCACATATGCATACAACATCGGCTTGAGTAACACATCTCATCAACGAGATGACGGCAAGGGCGGATTTGTGGTGGAGCAGTACAATGGCAAAACCTACGCAGGAGATGACATTACGAAGTATGATGATAAACCCACAATCTGGAGTACCGTACTAACCGCCGACAGCCATGCTTTCTATGCTAATGGAAAGAATTTAAATTTAGGTGGAGAGCCTTCAAACAACATCAAAGCCAACGCTGACATAGTGTTGGGAGCCTACAGTTCAAGTGGTTATGATTTTGTTGGAGAAATTGAACAGATGATAATTTTCAGTTCTGCATTAGATGATGCAGACCGGAAATTAATCGAAGAACACCTATCCGGCGGGACAATACCCTTAGAAGAAGAAGCTCCAGCTATCAGTATCTCACGCAATGCTGATGGTACTGTGACAGTAACATTCGACGGAACCCTTCAAAGCGCCCCGACCGTGAACGGCCCGTGGACAGACGTACCCGGTGAGAGCCCGATCAACCTGAGCCCGGAACAGGCCCAGCAATTCGGACGCGCCGTGCGCAAATAAATTTGGCTGGCAACAGCCAAACGAGAACACACACATGAGGCCGGGCCAAGTGCCCGGCCTCTTCTTTTACCCGGTTGGCCAAGCGCGGGAGGTAGGGACGGATGACCCCAGCCTTCCTTGTCGTCCGACCTGAGCGCTTGGCCAAGCGGGGCTTGCGCTGCCGACGGTTTCCCAAGAC
>WTHH01000013.1 GCA_011523195.1 Verrucomicrobiales bacterium | reverse complement strand
GTACCGGGACTGCTCAACACGCTGACATGGGTATGGCTGTTCACGGCGTTGCCGACAGCGGTGTGTCTATGGTTCATCAACGCACCGTACGGCCGACACAACCCGGGGAGCTGGGGGCCACAAGTCAACGCGAGGGTTGGCTGGCTGCTCATGGAGTCGCCCTCGGTGTTGATCCCGATTGGCGTGTTCATCTACCTGCGCGGCTGGGAGTCGACGGCTATCACCGTGTTCTTTTTGATCTGGCAGACCCACTACGTCCACCAAGCATGGGTGTATCCTTTTCGCTTAGCACAGACGAGCAGCCCGATGCCGATCGCGTTGGCCAGTTTCGGCGCTATCTTCAACTTCATAAATTGCGGCCTGCACGGCACTTGGCTGATCGTATTTCACGACTCAATCGCGCTGGACTGGGCCGCGCCACATTTTCTCGCGGGAATAAGCCTGTTCATCATCGGGATGGCCGTGAACATCGACTCCTGCACTCGCCTGCTTCGGCTGAAAAAAGAAAACCCGGGCGGCTACACCGTGCCGCAGGGAGGGCTGTTCCGCTGGGTTTCCTGCCCGCATTACCTCGGCGAAATCATCGAGTGGTTCGGTTGGGCGCTGCTCACGTGGAGCCTGCCTGGGCTGACGTTTGCCGTCTGGACGCTGGCCAATCTCGGGCCGAGGGCGCGTGCGCACCACCACTGGTACCACAAGCAATTCTCCGATTACCCGGCCAAGCGCAAGGCGCTCATCCCCGGACTTTTCTAGCGCTTAGCCAAGCGCAAACGCCGGGCTGATGGTTCCCGGCCACCCTCCGCTTGGCCAAGCGGGAGAACAGCACGGACCGAATGGCACTCCACCTCGGCTTGCCTTGGCCAAGGCCGGTGGATACGCTGCGGCGCTCATGCGTCTGATCGACCGCTACCTCATCCGAGAATGGCTGTTCCCATTTGTCTATTGTCTGGTCGGGTTGATGGTTTTGTGGATCGCGTTCGACCTGATCGCGGAGTTGGACGAATTCGCTGAGGCCAAGCTGAGCGCCGGGGAGATCGCCCAATACTACTGGATCACGCTCCCGGAGCATTTCTTCGTCGTCGCGCCGGTGTCGCTGCTGCTGTCGTTGATGTACGCGATCAACCAGCACGCGCGACAAAACGAATTCATCGCCATCCGAAATGCCGGCGTCGGGATGCTGCGAATGAGCACTCCGTACCTGATCGTGGGCGTGCTGCTCTCCGCGGGGTTGTTTTGTTCCAACGAATACTGGCTGCCAAACAGCCTTCGGGACGGGGCCGCCATCCGCGCCGGCAAGACGACGGTCGAAGAGGGAGAGAAAAATCAGACACTCAAGCCACCCTGGATAACCAATGCTGATTTCTTTAATTACGCCGCCAATCGGGATTGGCAAATCCCTGCATTTAATCCTGTCACGGGAGAGATGTACGGAGTGGGTAACAAGCCGATCGTCGTGAAGTGGAAATGGGACGAGGATCAACCCAAGCGGGATCTCATGGCAGCCAAGGCGGTCTGGGAAAATGGCGCGTGGACGTTATACAATGTGAATGACTATCGCCCCACGGAGGGCTTTCCGGAATCTCATCCCTTGAAATTTCACCCAAAACTTGTGATGGACGAGTTCGACGAATCGCCTGGAGAAATTGAGGGTGAGTTGAAAATCTCGCCGCTGTTCGATAAGCGTGCGCACAAGCGCTGGAGCGTTTCCCTCGCGCTGATCGACGGCTACCGTCGGTCGCATCCCGGGATGGAAAAGGAAAAGAAGGCCATCCTCGACGCTCAATATCAGGCTCGCCTGGCCGAGCCGTTGACGTGCCTCATTGTCGTGCTGATAGCCATCCCGTTCGCCGCGCCCTCTGGTCGTCGCAACGCCGCAGTCGGGGTGGCCGCCGGGATCGTTGTTTGCCTCGCGTTTTTCATGGTGCAACAGATGTCGATGGCCTTCGTCGGCCAATACTCGGCACACATCGCCGCGTGGACACCGCACGCTCTGTTCGGGGGAATCAGCGCTTGGCAAATCACCCGCGTGCGTTAGCCTCTCGGCGTTCGCACATGAAAAATCAATTCTCCCTCCGACTCATCCTCGGGTTGTTCCTCGTGGTCGGCGTTTCCGCGCAGGCAGCCGATGCCAAGTTCAAGCCACTCTTCAACGGCAAAAATCTCAAAGGCTGGGAACCCACCCCGGGCGGCAAATGGGAGGTGAAAAACGGCGTCATCGTCGGCACCAGCCCGAAAAGCGAACGCCGTCACGGCATCCTGCTCACCAAGAAACGATTTAGGGACTTCGTGGTGAAGGCCAAGTTCCGTGTGCTCCACGGAGACAGCGGATTTTACTTCCGAGTCGACCGCGTGAAGAGCGGAGTCAGCGTCCACGGCTTTCAGGTCGAGATCGATGAAACCGACGAAACCGGCGGCCTGTACGAGACCGGCGGCCGGGGCTGGGTCCACCAACCGACCGCCGAAGTGGCAAAAAAGCGTGCCTACAAAAAAGGCGAGTGGTCCGACCTCGAGTTGACGGCCAAGGGCGGCGACATCACCGTGAAAATCAACGGTGTCGTCTCCACCAAGCTGACCAATGACAAAAGCCGCAAGGAAGGCCACATCGGCCTGCAACTTCACGGCAGCCAGGTCATGCACGTCGAATACAAAGACATCCAGCTAAAGCCCCTCTAAAACCTAGCGCTTGGCCAAGTGGTGGTGAGCCTGCCGCGTGAATCATTCATCCGTTTTGGTTTTTAAGCTTTGTCCTGTCACCTCGTTGTCGCGCGGGCTTGCCCGGTGGCGGGGTGGCCGGTAACGTGCGCGCCGGTTTTTCGGAGCCGTTTTTCTCATGAGTGTTCGAGTTCGTTTTGCCCCCAGCCCGACTGGCTATCTTCACATCGGCGGCGCCCGTACGGCGTTGTTCAACTGGCTTTATGCCCGCCACACCCACGGCACGTTTGTCCTGCGCGTGGAGGACACGGACGACGCCCGCAATACGCGCGAAGCGGTCGACGTGATCCTCGACGGCCTGCGGTGGCTTGGGTTGGATTGGGAAGAAGGGCCAGTCTCGGGCGATGCGATGCAGGAGAGCCGGGGCGATCGTGGGCCGTATTTTCAATCCCAGCGAGGCGAGATTTATCAACGCCGGATCCAGGAACTGATCGACAAAAATCTGGCGTACGAGCATGAGGGGGCGATCAAGTTCCGCATGACCCGTGAGCCGGTGACGATCCCCGATCTGGTGGCCGGCGACGTGGTGCGTAAGCTGACCGACCGCGAGGAGGCCGATCCCGACTTCGTAATCGTTCGTTCCGACGGCAAGCCGGTCTTTCATTTGGTGAACGTGGTGGACGACATCGAGATGGGCATCACGCACGTGATCCGCGGCGAGGATCATCTCTCGAACACATCGAAGCACGTGGAGCTGTTCAAGGCTTTCGGCGTGGAGTCGCCGAAGTTTGCGCACATCCCGCTCATCCTGAACAATGACGGCTCGAAAATGAGCAAGCGCGACACCGGTGCATCGATGACCGCGTACATGGAGGGCGGCTACCTGCCGTCGGCCGTGGTGAATTATCTCAGCCTGCTCGGCTGGTCGCCGAAGGACGACACGGAGGTGATGCCGGTGGCGGAGTTGATCGAGCGGTTTGACCTCCCCGGTGTGCAGCGGGCCAACGCGCGTTTCGACATGACCAAGCTGGATTGGCAAAACTATGAGCACATCCGGGCGCTTGGCCCGGATGATTTCAGGAGCCAAGCGCTTGACCAACTGCAGGCGGCCGGGTTAGACACCGGCTACCGGGACGCTGCCTACATCGATGCCGCCATCGCGACGTGCACCGACAAGATTAAGAATTTAAAAGACTTCTCGGCATACATCGGATTTTATTTTCAGGACGAGGTCACCTTCGACGAGCAGGCGGCGGAGCAGGCTTTGACGGCGGAGAACAAGCCCCATCTGGCTGCACTGCGCGAGGCGTATGCCGGCCTAGCCAAGTTCGATGCCGACACGCTGATGGAGTCGCTCAAGGCGACTGCCAAAGCGCGCGAGGTGAAAAATAAAGTGCTTGTCATGCCGGCCCGCGTGGCCTGCACCGGCAGCAAGGTGGGGCCAAGCCTGTATCATTTGTTCGAGGTGCTTGGCCAAGCGGAGGTGTTGAAGCGGTTTGACGCCGCGCTAGCCAGAATGTAAGCCTCTGCGGCCGACGCGAGCCCTCGGCAGGCTTTTTTTGAACGGGACAGCCCTGTTTGGTGACTGTTCCGTTGGCCAGGCCGACCTAGCGCCTGGCCAAGCGAGAAAAACTCCATGGTAATTTTAACAACAATTTACGTCGTCGTGGCCGTGCTGTTGCTGTTTGGCGCGGCGATCTTCGTGCACGAGTGGGGCCATTTTTACGTCGCGCGCAAGTGCGGCATGAAAGTGGAAGAGTTCGCGATCGGCTTCGGCAAGATTTTGTGGAAACACGAGAAGGATGGTATTCTTTACACCATCCGCATGATCCCGGCCGGCGGCTTCGTGAAGCTGCCGCAGATGCTCACCAGCGAGGCGATCGAGGGCGGGAACGGATCGGAGGAGACCGAGCCGCTGCCGGACATTTCGCCCTGGGCCAAGATCGCGGTGGCGGTGGCCGGGCCGATCATGAATGTCGTCTTTGCGTTCGTGTTGGCGACCATCATTTATTTCGTCGGCCTACCGGAATCCATCACGCCTCCTATCGTAGGCGCGCTGGACAAGGAGTCGGAGGAATATTCCCTCGGTATTCGCGAGGGAGACATCATCACCAAGATCGATGGCGAAGCCATTCCGAGTTGGGAAGAGGCAGCCAAGTTTACCGCCCTGGCATTGACGAACCGTTTCGCCGTCACGTTTCAGCGGCAGACGGACTCGGGAGTGGAAGAGTTCACCCAGACCCTGATGGCCAAGCCGATCAGCGAGAAACTCACCATCAAGCGGCTGAAACTACCACCGAAGTTTCGCCCGATCGCCGGAAAAGTGATGGACAATGGCGCCGCCGCTGAGGCGGGGCTGAAGGCGAACGACGAGATTATCTCGCTGGGTGGACTACCCGTCGGCGGGCAAGGGCAATTGATCTCGGCGCTTCAAGAAAACGGAACGAACAAGACGGAGATTGTCGTGCGGCGCGAAGGAAGCGAAATGACTTTTCCGATCACGCCCAAGGATGTTAAAGGCGTGATAATGATCGGTGTCCAGTTTGCCCCGGCGCCGCAGACATACATCGTGAGGAATCCGGGGCCGACCCCGATTGAAAATGTCTCCGGAGTGGCAACACTAATGTGGCGAACCATCAATGCCCTATTTCACCCGAAAGAAACCGGTGTGGGGGTAAAGGACCTGAGCGGCCCTGTGGGCATCCTCGCGATGCTCGGTGCCTGGGTGAAAACCGACTACCGGCTGGCACTGAACTTCCTCGTGCTGCTCAATATAAACCTTGCGATTCTGAATATGCTCCCGATCCCGGTGCTCGATGGCGGGCATACCGTGATGGGATTCATTGAGGGTATTTTTCGTCGGAAAATACCCGTGAAAATTCTCGAGTGGACAACAACCTGTTTTGCGGTCGCCCTGATTTCGTTAATGCTCTATGTGACATTCCACGATGTGTTTGAGCGCGGGGGCTTGTTCGTTGATATGTTCGGTAACGAATCAGAGATTCAGGGGCCGGCCGACCCCGGCGAATAGTATCGGTGATGAATTACTGCGACTCTCCGTACCGTTTTCAGCGTCGGAAAACCCGACCGGTAACCATCGGTGATCCGACCGACGGGGGAGTCGTAGTCGGGGGAAGCGAGCCGATCGTCCGCCAGTCGATGATCACCTGCAGCACGCTCAACACCGAAGCGAGCGTCGAGCAGTCGATGGCGCTGGTCGATGTCGGTTGCCAGATCGTCCGCATCACTGCGCAGACCAAGCGCTACGCTGCCAACCTCGAACACATCGTTGCCGGCATTCGCGACCGCGGCTCCAACGTGCCGGTGGTGGCAGACATTCACTTCAAGCCGGACGCTGCGATGGAGGCGGTGAAGTGGTGCGAGATGGTGCGCGTCAATCCCGGCAACTATGCCGACTCAAAGAAGTTCGATGTCCGCGAGTACACTGACGAGGAGTACGCCGCCGAACTGGCGCGCATCGAGGAGGAGTTCGCTCCTTTAGTCGAGGAGTGCAAAACGCGCAATCGGGCGCTTCGCATCGGCGCCAATCACGGCTCGTTGAGCGACCGCATCATGAACCGTTACGGCGACACGCCGCTTGGCATGGTGGAGAGCGCGCTGGAGTTTGCCCGCATCGCGCGTGACCGTGACTTTCACAATTTCAAGTTCTCGATGAAATCGAGCAACCCGAAGGTGATGATCGAGTGCTACCGGCTGCTGGCCGCGCGCTTGGCCAAGCTCGGGCCGGATTGGAACTACCCACTGCACCTCGGCGTGACTGAGGCAGGCGACGGGGAAGACGGCCGCATCAAGAGCGCCATCGGCATCGGCTCACTGCTGTGCGACGGCTTGGGCGACACGATTCGCGTCTCGCTCACCGAGGATTCGCCAAACGAAATCGCGGTCTGCAACGAGCTGATCGCGCAAATCCCCGAGCTGACCGACCCCGGCGCCGAGGTACCTAGCGTACCTCTATCGTACAACCCGTTCGACTTCGAGCGCCGTAACACAACGGAGGTCGAGTTGGCTGACGGTGTCGTGTGTGGCGGCGAGCAAACCATCCGCGTGGTCGTCACCCAGGCTGCGTGGGACAAGCTCGCCCCGCGAATCAGCCCAGGCGACGACGTGAAGCCGGAGGCGATTTACGAGGAACTCAATGTGCTGGAAGTCGATCCACGCGAAGCGTTTACGGTCAACTGCGACACGCAACTAGTCACGGTAAAAGACGACATTGGCCTGCCCGCCATCACGGCGTTTCGCCTACTCGCCGGCCGGCTCAAGGCGCTTGGCCAAGCGAACCCCATCCTGCTGAAGGATTGCCTGACATTCGGCGATACGCCGCTCGAGCCAAACATCGCCCTGCTGCGAGCAGCAGTCGTGATCGGGGCGCTGCTGTGCGATGGCATCGGCGATGCGATTCTCGTTCGCGGCGAGAGTGGAGCCGGCCAGTCGCTGCGCTTGGCCTACAATATTTTGCAGGCGGCAGGCTGCCGCTCATTCAAGACCGACTACGTCGCCTGCCCAAGCTGCGGTCGCACGTTGTTTGACCTGCAGGAAGTCACCGCGCGGATCAAGACCCGCACCGAGCATCTCAAGGGCGTGAAGATCGCCATCATGGGCTGTATCGTGAACGGCCCGGGCGAGATGGCTGATGCCGACTTCGGCTACGTCGGCGGCGCGCCGGGCAAAATTAACCTCTACGTTGGCCGCACGCCTGTGCGCTTCAACATCCCTGAGGCCGAGGCGGTCGAGAGCCTCGTCGACCTGATCCGCGAACATGGCAAATGGGTCGAGCCTGCCGCCAAGCCGGTTCCCGCCTGATGACCAGCCACACCGCCAAGTTGACGCCTGAACAGGCGGAGGCATTGCGTGGGATTTTGGCCAAGCGCGACTTCGAGACAGTCGCGGTGCCGCACTCGGTTTTCAGTTACAAACGCCCCGGCATTACCGTGACATGGTACAAGAGCGGCAAGCTGCTGATTCAAGGCAAGGGCACGAAGGAGTTTGTTGAGTTTACGCTCGAGCCGGAGGTGCTTGGCCAAGCGGCGTTCGCCGATGCGCTTGATGCACAACCGGAGCAACTCGAGCCGCGCCTTGGCGTCGACGAAAGCGGCAAGGGCGATTTTTTTGGGCCACTTGTGGTCGCCGGCGTTTACGTCAACGAGCCGGTCGCCCGTGCGCTGGACGACTTGGGTGTGAAGGATTCCAAGGCAATCGCGAGCGACAAAAAAATCGCCGCCTTGGCCAAAGGCATCCGCGACACGCCCGGCTGCGTGTACTCCGTCGTGCCAATCGGCAACGCATCGTACAATCGGCTGCACCAAAAGATGCGCAACGTGAACAAAATCCTTGCCTGGGGCCATGCGCGTGTGATCGAGAACCTGCTTGGCCAACGCGACCGGATGAACCCCGAGCCGCTGCGGGCGATCAGCGACCAGTTCGCCCGAAGCAAGGCCGCCATTCAAAGCGCTCTGATGGAGGAGGGCCGCCAGCTAAAACTGGTGCAAATGCACAAGGCCGAGTCGGATATCGCGGTGGCGGCGGCTTCAATCCTGGCGCGAGACCTGTTCGTGCAACGCCTGTCCGCGCTTGGCCGGGTGTTCGACCTCAAGCTGCCCAAGGGTGCATCGTCAAAGGTGGATGCCGCCGGGGCGGCGTTCCTAAAAAAACACGGCATGGAAAAACTTGGCCACGCGGCCAAGCTCCACTTCCGCACTACACAAAAGATTCAGGCCGGTTTGCTCTGAATGATGTTCTTGGCCAAGCGGACTCGCTGGCTCATCTCTTCAATTTTGCGCTTGGCCAAGCGCGGATAAGCCCCCTATTCGATGGGCTGGAGGAGGTCCTGCTGAATGAAGTTACGGTTGTCGGTGAGGGCCTGATGAAGGGCGTAGCGGATGTTACCGAGCTTGTCGACGGTGCTCATGGGCTGGCCGTCGGTTGTCTCGATATCCGCCGCAAGGGCCTTGACCGTATCGAGCATCATCTGCGTGGCGGATACCTCGCCGAAGTGTTGAATGAGATGCTCGGCGTCCTTTTTCAACGCCGGGATATCGCGCTCGACGATGGCCTCTTTTTCGTTGGCCAAAAGGTTGTCGCGCAGGGAAATCAGGTTGCCGAACAGGTCGCCGCCGGTGCGTGAATCCTTCACAAGGCCGACCGCGCCGGTGGCGCCGGTGTTTTCACCGGGGATGGTAGGCGTAACGGAAAAGCCGCTGCCGAGTTGCTCGACGCCTACTTCACTCGTACCACGGTAGTTCACCTCGGTGATTTTTCCATCGGCATCCTTCTTGGCCTCGAACGGTTCGGACTTGGCCTGTTCGCCTCCGAATAAAAATCCGCCCTCCTCGGTCTTGCGATTCGCGATGGTGACACCTTCCTCAAGCAATTCGTCCACTTTTCCGGCTGCCTCGTTCAACGCCTCGGGCGTTGCCTGGGCAGCTTTCTCGGCAATCTCGCCTGCCTGACTTTGGACGTTTTGCAGTTCATTGAGCGCCTGCTCATTGGCCTGCACCTGCACCTTGAGGTCGGCTGCCTTGGCCCCGTCCAACTCGAGGCTCTTCATCGCGATGCTGTCGGGGCGATCCGTCTGGCGGACTTCATCGACAGGTGCTGTACGCTGCACTCCGCTGACGCCCTCGACCGCCGCTGCACGCGCCGCTTTGGCGGCTGCCACACGGGAGGCCGTGGAGGGTTTGCTGGAGCCAACTCGGGATATTTTGCCTGCCATCGCTATATAATTTACGGATTTATTAGCTAAACCGTAGGAAAGCTGACTTGCCGCTTGGCCAAGCGCAATCTTTTTTTATCACTTGGCCAAGGGAAGATCATCTCTTACTCGCTCTCCTGCCGCGTTTGGCGATAGAGAAACGCATCGGAGCTGAGGAGAGAGGTCAACAGCGCGTTCATGCTACCGCCATTGTCACGGTAGGCGCGGTGGGCGGCCTGGAGCACGGGGCCGTCGTTGATTGTCTCATTGCGGCCCATCCAGAAACGGAAGGCGTACCGGACGAAGACCTGCTCGACTCGTTCGCTGCCGGCGAGTTTGTTGATCAATTCAAGTGCGTCGGCTACAGGGCCGTCGATGGAAGGGTCGCCGCTGTCAATGATCTCGCCGGAGGTGTCCACCGGCTGGCCAAGTTCCGCAGTGCGTAAAAGGCCGGCATGGTTGTACATTTCAAACGGCAGTCCAAGTGGATCCATCTTTTCGTGGCAGGTCCAGCAATAAGCTTCGCGGGTAACACGCATGCGCTCGCGTAATGTGGCTCTGGGTTCCTCGGGGAGCATGGCATTGACGGTGATGGGCACATCCGGGACGCCGCCACCGAGCAGTCGTTCGCGAATCCAGCGGCCGCGCAGTATGGCGTGGTTGTCCATGGCATCCGAGTGAGAGACAAGCCAACTTGGATGTGTGAGGATGCCCAAGCGCTGGCCCCTTGGGGCAGTCGAGAGTGTTCGATTAGGATTCATCGAGCCGTTGCCGAAGGAGCGCCGGCTGACACGGGCAAAAATCTTTTGGCCAGTTAGGTTCGCCGAGGCAATGTTCACGTTCGTGTTGCCACGGTTTCTCTTTTTATTGTTGGCCGCCCTCTTCCTTGCCGCCTCCAGAGATTTCTTCTTTCGATTGAGATTTTTCTGCGCCCGGTTGTTTTTCTGCCCCCCTTCCAGTTCCGCCTCAAGTTGGGCCACCTCTTTTTCCATCACGGCCAATTGAGCGGCATCTTTTTTAGCCTGCTCTGCCTCGGCGATCTTCCGGGCGGCGACTGCTGCCTCGCGTTCCTCTGCGTTGTTTTTTCGCCCAAAGTACATGTTGTCGTTTCGCGTGGCGACGACCTGTTGGGTTGTAAGCAGTTCCTTGAGGACGTTTGTATCCTTCTCGAGAATCAACTCGATCAGCCGATCGGTGCTAGCGGTAGCATCAAACATCGCACGGTAATGCGAGTTGCCGCGGGTGCTGACGCCGGTACGCGCGAGGG
>WTHH01000387.1 GCA_011523195.1 Verrucomicrobiales bacterium | reverse complement strand
CGGCAACGCCAGCAGCCAAAGAGGATGGGTCACTTGTAAATTCACCTACCGGGGGAGTCTCAAGTTTGAAGATTGAAGATTCAAGCTTTCTGGGGAGCGCATATCTTCGTCCTAAAAATGACCCTTAAAAACACCCTCTCCCGTGCGATAGGGGGAGTAGCGTCATTCGCGCCAGCGTTTTGGAGTGCGGCAGTCCCTGCCGCTTTCGTGCGCACTTCAAGACGCTCCCGCGCCGCACCCAACCCCGCTTGGCCCAAGCGGAGTCGGCTTAAAACTTCAAACTTGAAACTTGAACCTCCACCGCCGGATGGCGGCGTATGAATTTTTGCACCCGGTGATTCTGCGAGTCGGCCACGTACAGGTTGCCGCGCGAGTCGAGCGCGAGGCTCCATGGATTGTTGAATTCCCCCGGCGCACTTCCCGGTCGGCCGATCAATTCCAGCACCTCCCCCTCCGAATCCAGCACCGTCAGGCGGCTGTTGCCGAACTCGCAAATGTACTGCCGCCCCTGCTCGTCCACGCGCACGTCGTACGGGTAACTGAACTCTCCCCGTTCACTTCCCGCTTGGCCAAACTCACGAACGAACGTGCCGTCTGTCCGGAACACCTGCACACGATGATTGCACGAGTCGGCGACGAACAATTCGCCGGCGGGGGAGAGTGACAAGCCCTCGGCTCGGTTGAACTGGCTCGTTGCATGCCCCGCCCCGCGAACCTCAAACAATACCGCCTGTCGGTCGGGCCGAAACCGCTGCACGCGCTCCACGATCTGGAATTCACTCACATAGGCCGAGCCATCTGCGCCGACCGCTACCGCTCGCGGAAAGGACAACTGCCCGCTTTCGCGCCCGTGCACGCCCCATTGCGAAACCAGCCGCCCCTCCGGCGTAAAATGATTGATTCGTGAGTAGTGAGGCTCAACCACAACAATGTTGCCTTCGTGGTCACACGCCATGCCCTTGGGCCGGCCGCGCTTGATCTCCGGCATCTGCCATTGCAGCAGGTAGTTGCCGTCGGGATCAAATTTCTGGATGCGCCCGGTCATGTCGCAGACATATATATTGTCGTCCCGATCGATCGCGATCGACCGCGGCTTGACGAACTGCCCCGGTGCATTCCCGCGGCTGCCCAGCACGCGCACCTCAGAGAAAACCTCGCTCTCGAATGCCCCATCGTTTGGCTCGCATCCGGCTGTCAGCCAAAGCAGTATGCACGCTCCCGCTTGGCCAAGCCGCGACTTCGTTGTGCACTGATCGTTCAACCTGCTCAATCCTCGGTGGCTCTCCTGTTTTTTCAAGTCCCCTTATTGGTCGTGGGCAAATAACTTGACCGGGATGGGTGGGGTGTACAGCCTTTCGTCCCCATGTACTCCGTTTTCTGTTGTCGCTTGGCTGTCGTGATCGCGCTTGGTTTATTGAAGGCTGTGTCGATATGTGCCGCGGATGCGAAAGTCAGCCATCACTACGTCGACAATGACGGCGTAAAGATTCATTACACCAAGGCCGGGGAGACGGGGCCGCTGGTCGTGATGATTCACGGCTTCCCAGACTTTTGGTTTTCGTGGAATGAGCAGATCAAGGCACTACAATCGACGCATCGCGTTGTAGCGATGGACTTGCGCGGCTACAACCGGAGCGACAAACCGAAGGGGTTGGAGCCGTACGCCATGCCAATGCTGGTTTCCGATGTGGCTGCGGTCATACGCGACACGGGCGAATCGAAGGCGGTGATCCTTGGGCACGACTGGGGCGGCATGGTGGCATGGCGCTTTGCCATGGCAAACCCGGCGATGACCGATCGCTTGATTGTGTTAAACCTGCCGCACCCAAAGGGGTTGAGCCGTGAACTGGCCAAAAACCCGGATCAGCAGCGGAACAGCCAGTACGCGCGGAATTTCCAGAAACCGGGCGCTCACGAAAAGCTTAGTGCCGAAGGGCTGACCCGTTGGGTCAAGGGCGAGGCTAAACGGGCGAAGTACCTCGAGGCGATGAAACGATCCGATTTCGAGGCGATGCTAAATTATTACAAGCGCAACTATCCGCGCCCCCCGTACCGGGAGGACAATTCGGAGCCGGTACGGTTGAATATGCCGGTTTTGTTGATCCACGGGTTGGAGGACAAGGCGCTGCTGCACGGTGCACTCAACCGGACATGGGAATGGCTCGACGGGGACCTGACGCTGGTGACTGTGCCAGGCGCGGGGCATTTCGTGCACCACGACAAGCCTGAGTTCATCAGCCGGACGCTAAAAATGTGGCTACTCCGCGACCGCTAATCGCGCCCAAAGAATAAACAACACAACGACCGCCCGCTTGGCCAAGCGGAGTTAGATCAGGCCGGCTAGTTTTCGGCCGGCCCAGTAGATGACGAGGAACAGCAGGATGGTTCCGCCCCACCAGGGATTGCTCCAGAGTCGGGTGCGGAGTTCGGCCGGCTCGGGCTTGGGTAGGACAGAGATTTTTTGGATGATCTCGTCGAGGTTGTCGGTGTTGGCGCTTTCGCCGCGGGTGATGGAGGCGATCTCGGCCAGCACGGGCCGGTTGACCGGGCGACCCAATTTTTCGCGCTTGGGCAGAGAGACGAAGATCTTGGTCTCGAGTTCGCGGTCGTGCTCAGGTGCATTGATCTTGACTTGGTACGCGCCGCCTTCCTGCGGCAGAAATTCGGTGCTGTAGACGCCCCAGCCGCCCTCGACCTCGGTGAGTTCGAGTTGTTCGCCTTGTCCACTGGGAGATAT
>WTHH01000019.1 GCA_011523195.1 Verrucomicrobiales bacterium | reverse complement strand
GTTCGATAGATACGGCCAAGGGCGCCAACTTCCTGCTAACCAATGGCGGGCGGATGAAGGATTATTGGGGTGTTGGTAAGGCGGAGAAGGAGATGTTGCCGCTGATCGTCATCCCGACCACTGCCGGAACAGGCAGCGAGTGCCAGTCGTTCGCCCTGATTTCTGACGCTGAGACCCATCAGAAAATGGCCTGCGGCGACCCGAAGGCGGCGGCAATGATCGCCATCCTCGACTCGGAGTTGACGCTTTCGCAACCTCGCAATGTCACCGCTTGTACCGGAATAGACGCCATTGCGCATGCTGTGGAGACGGCAGTAACGAACAAGAAAAACGAATTGTCGTGGATGTTCTCCAAGGAGGCGTTTGGATTGCTCATGCCGAATTTCGCAAACGTGCTCCGTTCGCCGGACGACCTTAATGCGCGTGGCAGCATGCTGCTCGGAGCGGCAATGGCCGGGTGCGCGATCGAGGCAAGCATGCTTGGCGCCGCCCATTCAACGGCCAATCCGTTGACGGCGCATTTCGACATTGTCCACGGTCAGGCGGTCGGGATGATGTTGCCGCATGTTGTGCGCTTCAATGGTGAGCTTGAGGAATGTCGCTTGGCATACAGCGAGTTGCTCGATGTCGGCAAACTTGGCCAAGCGGAAAATGCTAGCGACAATACCGAGCGCTTGGCCAAGCGCTTGGCCAAACTGCTTGAGTTGGCAGACATGCCGGTGACGTTGCAGGCCAGTGGCGTTGAGGAGGCCAAGCTGTCGTTGCTGGCCGAAGAAGCTGCCGGCCAATGGACGGCAAACTTCAACCCCCGGGAGGCGGGCCAGGCGGAGATGGAGTCCATTTATCGGGCTGCGTTTTAGATTGGCTTTTCCTTCGGCCGCTTGGCTGTTTGAATGGGCGCGTGACGAGGGACGAGATTCTTCAAATCTTCAAGGAATCAGGCGCATTGCTGGACGGGCATTTCATCCTGCGCAGTGGGCTGCGCAGTCGGCAGTTTTTCCAATGTGCACTGGCGCTGCAGGATATGCCGAGCGTGGAGCGACTGGGCGCCGCGTTGGCGGAAAAACTGCGTGGCTATGGGCCGGTGACAGTCTTAGCGCCAGCGATGGGTGGCCTTGTGATCGGTCAGGAAGTGGCACGCCAACTGGGGGTGCGGTTTATATTCGTTGAAAAGATTGACGACAAACTTGTGCTGCGTCGCGGCTTCAAAATCGCCCCCGAAGAAAAGTTGATCATCGTGGAAGACGTGATCACCAAGGGCGGGCGCGTTGCCGAGACGATCGACATTGCCCGGGAACATCAGGCTGATGTTAGTGCGGTTGGCGTAGTCGTGGATCGCTCCAACGGTACGGTCGATGTTGGCGCACCGATGGAATGTCTCCTGCCGATGGAGGTCGAGACCTTTGATCCTGAAAACCTGCCGGAAGATCTGCAGGCCATCCCGCCGGTCAAGCCCGGGAGTTGATGTCTATTTCGCCAGGACGACGCAAATCAAGTTGCCGCCTTTTTTTTTGATGCCGTCCCGGACATAAAGTTTGCCATCGGCGTAGGCCGGCATGCACCAGTTGATGCCGCAAACCTGCGTGCGGCCAAGCTCCGTGAAGCTCTTGGGGGAAGCGGCAAATAGGCACAGCTCACCACCGCTGCTCAGGGAGAGGATGTTTTTGTCCATCACGATGAACGCCGCCATGGCCCGCTTTGGATCGGGGAATGACAGACTGTCCTCGCTCCACTCGGTTTTCCCGGTGGCGATGTCGACGCATACCAGCTTGGCCGGATCGCCGAGTCCGTAGTAGTGGTTACCCACCCGCACGCCGTGCGTTATGTTCGGCTGGGCCTCGATGTTTTTCCAAACTGTAGCCGCGCTGAGTTTGTCACCTTCCCTGGAAATGCGGATGCCCTGTAAACCGACTTGATGCGAACCGGCCACCACCATGTCCTTATGCGAAAGCGGAGCGGCGACATGTCGGCCGTAGTCGGTTTTCATTGGAATCTTCCAAAGCTCAGCCCCATTGCGCACGTCCACCCCGACGACGCCGTCGACAAAAAAGCAGATGAACTGCTGACGCCCGGCCAGTAGGGCCGGAACAGGCGGCGCGTAGCCTGGTTCGTAGTCGAGAGCTTTCCAGATCACCTTGCCATTTGTTCTATTGAAACAAACAACGCCGTGACCCTTGCTGCCGACTGTCACGTAAACCATGCCGCCGACTACGAGCGGAGCGTTTGTGAAACCGTGTCGTCGCGCCCCCGGGACTCGGCCTTTTTCGCCGACGAATTTCATACCCAACTTGGCGTAGTCGATCTCCCATTGAATTTTGCCCGACTTTGCGTCAAGGCAGTGAAGAGTACCGCGGCTGCACTGCGCGAAAATCTGGCCGTTATCGACAACCGGAGTACAGCGCGGCCCGCGTGGCCCCTGACCGTCCTCAAACACTGGGGACAATTCCGTAGCCCATTGCTCGGAGCCGTCCGCAATGGACAAGGCGACCATGGCTTCGTTTCCATTTCGGTTTTCAAACAGGAAAACAGATTGATTGGCGACGACCGGCGAGGCCAGACCTTCCCCAGACTTGATTTTCCAGAGTAATGTTGGCTGGTCGGGTAGGTTGGTCAGTGCCAAGCCCTTTGCCGGCAAGACACCGTTACGGGTGGGGCCTCGCCATTGAGGCCAGTCCGCAGCGTGTGCCGCCAGCGCTTGGCCAAGCGCGAGGGAAAACAAAATGATTCGAAAATGCATCACGGGAGG
>WTHH01000033.1 GCA_011523195.1 Verrucomicrobiales bacterium | reverse complement strand
ACGGTTGCCTACGCAACTTCTATCGTGCTGGAGGAGATTAAGCGAATCATGGATGAACCGGTGACTGCGGAGGAGTTGCTCACGGCAAAAAAATCGTTCACCGACACGTTCCCGAATAACTTTTCATCCCCCTCACAGGTCGTGTCCCTTTTTGCCGGCGACGAGATGATTGGCCGATACGCCAGCCAACCGGGTTACTGGACAAAATATCGCGATCAAATTGAGGCGGTCGACATCAAGGCGGTACAGCGCGTGGCAAAGCGTCGACTTGAAACGACCAAGGTAATCGTCCTGATCGTGGGACAAAAAGAGGAGATTTTAAAGGGGCACCCGGATCACCCGGTCAAGCTGGAGCGGATCACCCGTGGAGGGGTGAAGGAGCTGCCAATGCGAGATCCATTAACGATGAAGCCGGTAAAATAGGCTCTAAAATAATTCTTTCGGCTTGCAAGCGTCTGATGGCCTTGTTATGAACAGCGCAACATGGCAGCAATCGGGCGTTTCCAGAAAGGGGACGATATCTTCTACGCCAAGGTCGAAGATGGAGCACTTTACAAGTTGAAAGGCGATGTTTTTGGTGCCCCTTCGTACCAGAAGAAGCCCATCCCCAAGAAAGGCTTCCGCACGTTGGTGCCGGTTCAGCCCTCAAAAATTATTTGTGTTGGTCTTAACTACGCCGATCACGCTGCCGAATCCGGCCTTGAAGTGCCGAAGTCTCCGCTTTTTTGGCTGAAATCCCCCGAATCCATCCTGCCCGACGGGGGTAAAATCGACATTCCTTTCCCCGAACACCGTGTGGATTACGAGGAGGAACTGGCCATCGTGATCGGTCGGCGCATCCGAAACGTCACACCCAAGGCGGCCAGTCGTTACATTCTCGGCTACACCACGGCGCAGGATATTAGCGATCGGACGATTCAAAATTCCGAGAGCCAATGGGCGCGGGCCAAATCGTTTGATACCTTCACGCCGCTGGGCCCGTACATCGAGACCAAGATTGATCCCGATTGCCTGACCATTCAGTTGTTCAAGAATGGTCAGCTTTGCCAAAACTCCTCCACGGCGCAGATGATTTTCAAGTGCTCAGACTTGGTGAGCTTCATTTCCACCAACATGACCCTGCTTCCCGGTGATATAATTCTCACCGGCACGCCATCCGGTATCGGGCCGATCGAGTCCAACGATACATTGGAGGTGCGAATTCAGGGCTTGGCTCCATTGGTCAACTCCGTTAAGTAGGCTCTGCGATTTCGATTCGACTTCCCTCAGTTTTTCTTGTTCGCTTGGCCAAGCGCCGACCAGCCGGTCGGCGAATCTATTTAAAGACACATGCGTTGGTCCCAGACATTCATTCCGACGATGAAGGAGTCGCCCGCTGAGGCGGAAATCATCTCCCACAAACTGCTGCTCCGTGCCGGCTTGGTTCGCAAGTTAACTGGAGGCTTGTACACGTTTCTTCCGGCCGGACTGCGGGCGCTTAAAAAGGTAGAACAGATTGTTCGCGAGGAGATGGATCGTGCGGGAGCGCTGGAGGTGTTCATGCCGGCACTGCAGCCGCCCGACATTTGGGAGAAAACCGGACGGCTGGAGAGCGCAAGGGACGTGCTGTTCCATGTAAAGGATCGCGGACAGAAAGACTGGGTGCTGGGCCCAACCCACGAGGAGGTGATCACCACGATGGTGTCGGACGAATTCAGTTCCTACCGCCAGCTCCCGATCAACTTTTACCAGATCCAAACCAAGTTTCGTAATGAAATTCGGCCGCGCTTTGGCCTCATGCGCGCCAAGGAATTTATCATGAAGGACGCGTACAGCTTCGACATTGATGACGAATCTGCCAACGCCAGTTACCAGCGGATGTACGATGCCTACAGTCGGATTTTTGCGCGCTGCGGTCTGCAGGCGTTTCCGGTGCAGGCCGACACCGGGGTGATGGGTGGCTCACATTCCCACGAATTCATGGTGCCAGCCGAGACTGGCGAAAACGATGTGGTGTACTGCGAGAGTGGCGACTATGCGGCTAACATTGAAAAAGCCACCAGCCAAGGGCCGACGGCAGCCACTCCCTCGGATGAATGCGGTGAGGTGGAGAAATTTGAAACCCCCGGAGTCAAAACCATCGAGGACTTGGCCAAGCGATTCGACGTTGCCGCCACGCAGCAGATCAAGACTCTTGTCTACATTGTCGACGACAAACCGGTGATCGTCCTGCTTCGTGGTGATGATCAACTCGAGGAGGCCAAGCTGGGTGGGGCGCTTGGCACTTCGCTCTTCCGGGCTGCGACTGACGTGGTAATTGTTGATGCCCTCGGCGCGCGCCCGGGCAGTCTTGGAGCAGTTGGGGTTACGGATATCCCAGTCTTGGCGGACGAATTATTGCGAGGCGGTTCCGGCATGGTCACCGGCGCAAACGAGGACTGCCAACACCTGCGAAACGTGAACATCGAGCGCGACATCAAGGTGAATGAGTGGCGTGATTTTCGAAAAGTACAGGCCGGCGAATTGTGCGAAGAGACCGGCAATCCACTGAAGATCCGCCGGGCGATCGAAGTTGGTCACGTTTTCAAACTTGGCACAAAATACAGCGAGGCACTCGGGGCGACGGTGCTCGATGAAAACGGGGCGAGCAACGCCTGCATCATGGGCTGCTACGGCATCGGAGTGACCCGCACATTGCAGGCAGTGATCGAGCAATGCCACGACGAGAACGGCGTTGTTTGGCCGACCTCCGTGGCACCGTATCAGGTA
>WTHH01000307.1 GCA_011523195.1 Verrucomicrobiales bacterium | reverse complement strand
GGCCTGTCGCGTGCAGGAGAAGTTTGTGAGTGAGGTTACGCGTTAACTGGGTTTTCCGGGAGGCCAACAGTTTTCGGAGATCGGCTTCATTATTTACCTGTTCACCGGAGGGCAATTGACCGGAGCCATCCACGCGCCTGCCTTTTCCCGTGCCCCGCTCCTTGTTGGCAGGGTAATGCACGCGCAGGCCGCCGATGGGATCGTAGAACTCCAGCGCGAATCCCCACGGATCAATCTTGGCGTGGCAGTCTGCACAGGCGGCGACATGACGGTGCTTGGCCAACTGTTCGCGAATGGTGATGGCACCGCGCGTGTCAGGTTCAATTGGCGGCACATCCGGTGGCGGCGGCGAAGGAGGCGTGCCCAGTAGACTTTCCAATACCCAGACACCCCGGGTCACGGGCGATGTTTCCACACCGTTCGCCGTGGCGGTCAGCACACTGGCATGGCCCAACAATCCTCCACGGCGAGTTTGAGCAGCAAACTGAACTTGTCGAAATGCCTCCCCTACAACGCCGGGCACTTCATAATGGCGCGCAAGAGCGCCGTTGAGAAAACTGTAGCGCGCATCAATAAATTCCGAGAGGGGACGATTTCGTTGAAGCATATGACTCACGAAATGATAAGTCTCGTTCTTCATGGCACTTTCAAGGCGGTCACGAAAATAAACAGGAAATTGTTTTGTGCCCGGCGGCATGGAGCCAATTTTGTCGAGCCGCAACCAGGCATCAGCAAAACGCTGAACAAAGGCTTGGGAGCGTGGATCCCTCAATAGTCGCTCAGTTTCCGCCTTCAAGGTTTTCGGCTGATTTAAAATGCCTTCAGCTGCCAATTTGAGTAGGCGCTCGTCAGGCGTTGAACACCAAAGGGCGTATGACAGCCTTGTCGCCAATTGAAAATCATCCAGTTGGTTCGCGCCTTTCGCGCCGCCTTCATCAAGAAAGAGAAAACGCGGTGAGGTAAGGATGGCTGTGAGGACCTGTTTCAATGCCTCATTTGCCGCCATCCCGGAAGCCGTTTGGCTTTGGAAAAAATCGATGTACTGCGCGATCTCCTGAGGCTTCACAGGCCGCCGGAAGGCTTTGCGAGCGAAATTGAGTAAGACTTGTTCGACATTAATTTTGCTCGCATCGGTTTCATTGCCGGCGATGCCTCGGTGGCTTGCCGGTGGCCATTGGTCGTGCAATGGCCCTTCAAGCGTTATTTCAAAAATACGAACTCGCGGTCCCTTGTACAGGTCTGAAATCCAAATCTTCTGCACCAACGCATCCTTGGGCACAGGCAAGCCCGCTGCCTTGAGGCGATCAACTTCGTAAGGAGTCTTTCGGCGTGCTTCCGGATGGTAGCGCTGAATGATCTTTCGCAATGGCCCCTTGGAGGCACCGATGCCATTGATCCAGTGAACAAATGGGGAGGAACCGGCCGGCATCCATGCTTTGGCTTCGTAGACCTGTGGCTTGTCGTCCGCCAAATCAAAAACCTCCACGAGCACACGACCCTCGGTTGTGCGCTTGGCCAAATACGTTGGTCCGGGAACATGCCACAAACCCATTTGCAGTGGTTGCGTTAGATCAGCCGGGATCAACTCCGGTGCGTAGGGATGCTTGCGACCGACAGCCGCGGCCTTTACTCGAATGCGATACACCCCATCCACGGGCACTCCTTGTGAAGCGAATTTCTTCGGATAAGTTGGCCCATTTTCAGCAGGCTTTCCATGGCCAATATCCAAGTGCTTTCCATCGGGCGAAATCACCCGGTAACGGACTGTGCCGACGTTTTTCTTTTCATGAATCAAATCCTTTGGATTGAAGGTCCATCGCCTTACCTCGGGTTGTTTCTTGCCGAGGACCAAGGCCCGACCGAGGTAGGTTCGGGCCGCCTTCATGTAGTGCTGGAGTTGAACATCGGAAAGTGCCTGCACGGGGCCGAAATTGGGGAACCCATGGGATGTAGCGTCCGCCGGGAACAACCTCGTGGCATCCGCCGCGATCGTGTCTACGCCCAGCAAGTCGCGCAGTGTATAATTATATTCGTAGCGGGTGAGTCGACGCATCACCGTGGCGGTGGGCACCTTGCTGGATTCAACGGCAGCGAGATAATCAGCCAACACCGCAACCATCTGTCGTCGCTCAGCATTCAGCGGCTGAGCGACATTCTTTTTGCGCGGCGGCATTTCCCCGAGGTTTAGCTGGTCCAGTATCTCCTTAAGAAGCTCGTGGTGTTCGGCTTTGCCCGGCTGTGCAAGGAACCGCTCGAAATTGCGGTCACCTTTTTCGCTGTCCGCATCATGGCACTTCATGCAGTAGCGCTTGACGAAAACTGGAACCGACGCGGGTAGTTCCGCAGCTACAGCGGATTCCGCCCCAAGCGATAGAGCAGCGAGCAATACAATGGCGCGCATCGACCTCATCAAGCCTGAAGCCCGTTCAGCGTGCCAGTGGAGCGATTGAACGAATCCGTTTCCATGCCAAACCTTTGCAGCATGGAAACAAACAAGTTTGAGGCAGGCGTTTTGCCCGACTCAAATTGAAGATGGCCCTGATGCTTGAAACCGCCACCGGCCAACAATAAAGGTATGTTCTTGTTGCTATGCGAACTGGCATTCCCCATCCCGCTGCCCAGCAGCGCCATGGTATTGTCCAGAAGAGTCCGGTCGTTGGGTTCGCGTACAGCAGAAAGCTTGTCGAGGAAACGACCGAACTGCTTGGTGTGGAACCGTTCGATAATTGAAAGCTCCTTGATATAACTGG
>WTHH01000441.1 GCA_011523195.1 Verrucomicrobiales bacterium | reverse complement strand
GCCCAATAAAGGATAGTCATTTCCCGGCGGCACGAGTCGCCGGGTTTTTCTTTTCATGCTGGCGAAACGAGTCATTCCCTGTCTGGACGTGCACGATGGTGCTGTGACACGTGGCGTGCAGTTTGGCCGTGCGGAAGAGGGTGGCTTGAGAAATGTCGGCGATCCGGTTGAGTTGGCTGTCCGCTATGACGAACAGGGTGCCGACGAAATGGTGTTTTTTGACATCACAGCCAGCGCCCATGGCCGGGACACGATGGTCGATGTGATGGAGCGGGTGGCGAGTCGCTGTTTTATGCCGTTGACGGTTGGCGGGGGCATCCGTGCGGTGGATGACATGGGCACGATGCTCAAGGCAGGTGCTGACAAGATCAGCATTAATAGCGCTGCGATTGCCAAGCCGGAGTTGATCCGGGAGGGGGCTGAGAAATTTGGAAGCCAATGCATCGTGGTTTCCGTGGATGCGAAAAAAACCGGTGACGGTGAATGGGGCGTGTTTTCTCACGGCGGTCGAAAGGCGGTCGGGCTGGATGCTATTGAGTGGTCCATCAAGGCAGTTGAATTGGGGGCCGGGGAGATCGTGCTGAACAGTATCGATGCCGATGGGACCAAGGCTGGGTATGACCTTGAGATTACGCGGCGCATTAGTGAGTCGGTGGATGTGCCTGTTGTGGCTAGTGGAGGGGCGGGCAGTCTTCAGCACATGGCGGACGTTTTGCACGAGGGCAGGGCCGACGCAGTGCTGGCTGCGAGCATTTTTCATTTTGGAGAATACACCGTGGCCGATGTGAAGGGTTTTTTGAAGGCGGACGGGATACCAGTTCGAAGCATTTAAAATGAAGTTTATTGAGAAACTAAAGTTCAATGATGACGGGCTGGTCCCAGCGATCGTGCAGGAAGAGGGAACAGGCCGCGTGGTCATGATGGCATGGATGAATGAGGCCTCGTTGAAATCGACCATCGAGACGGGTAAGACGCATTTTTGGAGCAGATCACGACAGAAATACTGGATGAAGGGCGAGTCGAGCGGGCATACGCAGGATGTGAAGGACATTGCGTTTGATTGCGACGGCGACACATTGCTGATCCAGGTTGAACAGCACGGAGCTGCTTGTCACGAGGGCTATAAATCCTGTTTTTTTCGATCCATTTCCGGGGAAGGCGACTTCGATATCACGGAGGATCGTCTTGTGAATCCGGAGGAGGTTTATAAAAAATAGCGCCTCTTGGCCAAGCGCTTGGCCTGTATTGTGTTGGCGTTTGGTGAGGGGCGCCGTTTAGACTGTCTGCCGCATGGAGTTTTGCAGCCCAACGAAGGAAGAATTTTGCCGCTTGGCCAAGCAGGGAAACCTGATACCAGTCACGCGCCGGCTGTTGGCTGACCAGGAAACTCCGTTGACGGCTTACCGGAAGATTCGGGGCCAGGGTGAGTCGTTTCTGTTTGAATCGGTTGAGGGGGGAGAACACCTTGGTCGTTATTCATTCGTGGGGTGCAATCCCCGAGGGATGATTCGACAAACCGGCGATCAAGTGGAGTGGATCGAGGAGGGGCAAGTTCTCGAGTCGTTTAAGGTCGTTGGCCGCGGTGGTGTCCAAAATGAGAACGAAGTTTCCGACGGCTTGGCAGTCGTTGAAAAAGTACTGGCCAATTATAGGCCGGTGGACATACCGGGATTGCCTAGGTTTACCGGTGGGGCGCTTGGGTTCGTCGGGCACGAGTTCATCCACGACATTGAGCCGGTCGTGCCAAGGCCGCCTGAAGATGAATTGGGCACTCCGACTGTTTGTTTCATCATTGCGGACGAGTTGCTTGTGTTTGATAGGGTGGCGCAAACGCTGACCATCATCGTGAACGGTATCATTTCCGAGGGCGATGATCCTGCGGTGATATACGACGAGGCAGCTTCGGAAGTGGAACGGATCGTGTCGTTGCTTGAGCAATCGAGCGAATACAAACCGGTCTCGTTCCCGGCGGAGTTGCCCGAAAAAGAATTTCAGTCCAACCAGGTGAAGGATCGTTTTTTAAAAAACGTCGCAAGGGCCAAGGAGTATATCAACGAAGGGGACATCATTCAGGTGGTGGGTTCTCAACGGTTTTCGGCGGAAGTCAATGCCTCGCCGCTCGATGTCTACCGTGCGGTACGATCGATCAATCCATCGCCGTACATGTTTCTTTTGGAGTTCGAAGGCTACTCGCTGGTTGGGGCTTCGCCGGAGATTCACGTCCGCTGCGAGGATCGGCGTGTTGAGATTCGCCCCATAGCAGGCACGCGGCCTCGGGGCAGGAACGCCGACGAAGATCTCGCGCTTGAAAAGGAACTGCTCGCGGACCCGAAGGAGCGTGCCGAACATGTGATGCTGGTTGATCTGGCCCGGAACGACATTGGCCGTGTTTGCGACTACGGTTCGGTCGAGGTGAAGGACCTGATGATTATCGAGCGATACAGCCACGTCATGCACATCGTTTCACAGGTGGAGGGCAACTTGACCGAGGAACGGACTCCGTATGACCTGATCCGAGCGACCTTCCCGGCTGGAACGTTGTCTGGTGCGCCCAAGATTCGTGCGATGCAGATTATCTCCGAGTTCGAACAGACCACCCGCGGACCGTACGGGGGGTGTGTCGGCTATTTTTCATTCAATGGGAATCTGGATTGTTGCATTACCATCCGCACGCCGTTGTTGGAGGGTGGCAAAGTTTCCGTGCAGGCGGGAGGCGGGTGGGTGGCCGAATCCGGGCCGGGAAACGAATT
>WTHH01000261.1 GCA_011523195.1 Verrucomicrobiales bacterium | reverse complement strand
GAACTTCTGCGAGCATCGCGGTCTCCCAGCTTGGCCGTTCCACCCCGGTGCCCTTGGCCTGCACGGATCCCTGGATCAGCAGGCCGCTGCGGTTACGGCGCTGGGCCGCCCCGGCGATTTTGTTCCCGCAATAAAGGAGGTCACTTTTCTCCGCGCCAACAAAGCATTGGCCGGCGCCGGCCGGGCGCGTTTCCGGGCAAAGCTCCGTGACCGCGCCGCAACGCTCGAAGGCTCGGCGCAACCAATCGTGCACGCGGCGATAACTTTCCTCCGCCTTCAGTTGCCACCACGGATGGCCCGGCGGAAATGTCAGGCTGTACGTCCACTCGTCTTCGTCGTGCTGCACCAGCCCTCCCCCGGTAGGGCGGCGAATAAGCGGACGCAACTCTGTCCAACCCTCGACATCCGAGTATCGTTGGAAATAGCCGAACGATGATGACGGCTGATCCCATGAGTAAAATCGCAGCGCAGCCTGGCCAAGCGCAGCCGCCTCCCTCAACATCAACTCGTCCGCGGCCATGTTCCACGCCGGGGAGGCCACCCCGGATCGCCAGACGTGTAGAGCTTGGCCAAGCGCGGTCATTCGCGGTACTCGCCGTCCTTTTCCGAGGGGCAAAGCGCGGCGATCTCGCACGCGCTGCATTCCGGTTTACGCGCCGAGCAACGGCGGCGGCCGTGCCAGATCAGCCAATGACTGAACATCGTCCAGTCATCCCTTGGCACCAGTTTTTGCAGCACGGCCTCGACCTTTTCCGCCGTCTTTTCGGACGCTAAGCCAAGGCGCCTGGAGAGGCGCGCGACGTGGGTGTCCACCACGACGCCCTCGTTGATATTGAACGCGTTGCCAAGCACGACATTCGCCGTCTTGCGACCCACCCCGGCCAGCGCGACAAGCGCCTTCATGTCGGCCGGAACGTTCCCGTCGTGGTTCTCGATCAATGCGCGGCAGCAGTTTTGAATGCTCTTGGCCTTGTTGCGAAACAGACCGATGCGCTTGATGTCCTCCTGCAACGACTCCAGCGGCACGGCAGTGTAGTCAGCCGCGCAACGGTATTTTTTGAAAAGGTCAGCCGTGACGATGTTGACCTGCTTGTCGGTGCACTGGGCCGAGAGAATGGTCGCGATCAGCAACTCGAGAGGGTTGGTGTAGTCGAGTTCGCAGCGGGCGTCCGGGTAGGTTTGCTTCAGGCCGTCGATGATGGCGGCGGTGCGTTCGGTCTTTGCCTTGATCGATTCGCGCGGCATCAGTTGGTGGGAGTTGTCATCGGGGTTCCGATGGCCGGTTTCGGCGTGGCGACTTCCGGCTTGAATAACAACAGTCGCCGGTCCGCTCCGTCGAGCAACCGCACCGCCTCGTCGATGATCGGGGCCACCTTCGGGCGGGCCTGTCCCCGGCGCGGCTTGAAGTTGGCGACACGCATCCGCTTGGCCAAATACATCTCGAGGATGCGGCCGTACTCGTTTACGAACGGCAGCAGTTGCCGCGGCATCTTCAGCCGGGCAACTATCAATTGGTTGATTTTCTGCTGCAGGGTCGGCCGCTGCACGTCAAAATCCCAGCCGCGCAGCGCCTGTTGCAGGGTGATCTCGGCCTCGAGCGGCGAGTCGGCGCTGTTGAGTTTCACCTCGGCCGGTAGCTTGAGCAGATCCTCAAGTTTCTCCACCGCCTCGAGCAACGTCCAGTTTTGGTACTGGTTCTGCCCGGTCAACTGCACGATCATCACCGCCCACCATTTCTCCACCAAGAGCATGTCGGCGAACAGGTCGCCGTAGAACTTCATGAAAACCGTCTGCCAATTGAGGCTCTCCGGCAACTGGCGAATCATCCCCTGCAACCGCTGCGGCCCCATCGGCAACGTGAGCAACCGGTTCACCAGCAGGTGCGAGCAAGCCTGAAAGTCCTTCCAGTTTTCACCCCGCAAGTGGGACGGCGACGGCATAGAGACTTCGCTGAAATCAAACGCGCGGCGACCGTTCAGCCGGGCGCGCGCACCGGCCAGCGGGTCGTGACGGCGCACGGTGCGGATCACCTCCTCGGTCGCCATCTCCTTCCTCCCGGACTCCGGCTTGCGGATGACTAGCACCAAGTCCGGCTGTGTCAAAAGTATCTGCGTGAAACCGACGGTCAGCCAAAACGGAATCTCCGTGTCGCGCAACTGCGGCTTGCGGTTCGCCAGGTCGAGCAGCGTCACCTGCACTAGTGCACGAACCAGCTTGGGGGCATCGATCTCACAGGGTAGCGTCAACTCATACGTGTATCCGGAAAGATGGCGCACAGTCACCACCGGCACGGTCGCGGCCGGGAGCAGCGTAGGGTCGAGCCTGATCTTAACTTTCCCGCCGAGGAACGGTCGCACGCCCAGTTGTTTCAAGATAGCGAACCGCATTCGATCCGCCGCGATCGCCACGTGATCCGGTGCGATGAGGATCGTGTCCGCGTTGACATCAAGTATGCCTCCCCGGCGCTTGGGCGAGACCGGCCCGAACACGGTGAATTGCCCGGACTGGCTGTTGGCGGTCTTGTACCCGGCACGGTGCTTGAGCAGTCGATCGATGTTGTCCGGCAGGCGGGTGGGCACGACCGGCTTGGGCGGTGTCGCCGGAGCGGTGGCCTTGGGCGGAGTGGTGACGGGACGTGGCGGGATCGGTTGCGCCTGGCCAAGCGCCTGGCCAAAAGCAAACCAAATACATATGAAGGCGACCGCTCCGCAGCGCAAAATCGCCTCGTATCCGCGCCCGTATTTGTCCGTCC
>WTHH01000155.1 GCA_011523195.1 Verrucomicrobiales bacterium | reverse complement strand
GTCAGCAACAGTTGCAGCAGATTTACGGTGAGACTTCCCGTAGCATCGAGACGCTCATGGGCCAGCAGGGCGCGGCGTCATTGCGGGCGCAGGGTGGGGGGCGCAACTGGCTGAATAACCTCGGCCGTGTCAATCCCTATCCCATCACCAAGCCGACCTTCCAGATCATCACCAGCGGGGCCCCTTCGCCTTAGTTTTTCAACTCACTTTTGCCACCCAGTCGCGGGCGATGGCTTTTAGGTCACCGTGGCCGTTGGCTGCTGGTGCGTCCGGGGCGAAGTGAATCTTCTCAAGATCGTTAATCGTGCTGCGCAACTGGTCGCGGTGCGAGTCGGCCAGCACCCGGGGCGGGGCAGCGTTGATGCGTTGGAGCAGGTCGATCACGGCAAACGGAGTGCAATCCTCTGGCACATCGTAGACCGGTACGGCATCGGCTTCGTCCGCGTCGCGCTTGGCCAAGCGCAACCCGAACAGGCCAAGCGCAACGATGACCACGCCGCCGGTGATCCACGGCCAGACCGGCTGCGGATTCAGCACAATGCCGGCGAGGGCAATCTCGTTCTCGACATTCTTCAGGTCCGCGTCGCTGTATTGCTTGAAGGCCGACTTGGCGACGAGCGCAGTCGGCTTGGGAAACTTGAATGTGCTGGGTTCGCCGGCAGCGGCCTGGGGCTTGAGGGTGAGCAACCAGGTACGTTCGCTGACGGCATTGACGCGCTCGGCATCCGATTCCACCCGTGCGATGGAAAGGCCCTGATCCTCGTTTTTCGCGATTTCAAAACCGGGGATGGAGAGGTCCACGAGTTGTTCAAGCGACGGGGCAAGGCCCTTGGTCGTGGCGTGAACCTCGAGCGTGAGTTCCTGTTTTTCCTCGGTCAATCGCGCATCGAGGGTCTGGGTGAGGGACAGTTTGTCCACTGGTCGGGCGGGGGCTTTTTCAGGCCGGGCATCGATGACCTGCGTGGCCGTGCTCACCGGCAGCAGTGCCGGGCCAAGTGAGTCGTAAAAATCGAGATCCATCTTCAGCTCCGGGATACGGTCGACCGAGGCGTCCTTAGCCTTGAGCAGCACGTAGGCGAGTGGGGTCTCGCGCCAGCCGGGCTGGCCAATGGTGCGGGACTGGATTTTGTTGTCGTGAAAGGTGATCGATTGCACTTCAAAATTTTCGCCGAGTTTTTCGTTCAGGTGCTCCTCGAGATCGTCCCTTGGTGCCTGCCTTTGGCCGGGGTAGCTGGGGTAGTAGTACGGGCTGCCCTTGCTGCCGCCGACGAGGTAGCGAGCAAAGCCGCCGGCCTCGCGCTCAATGTCGCTGGTGTGCTTTAACCCGATGAATAGGCCGAACGGCTCGGTGTGGCCGACCTCGTCGTCGCCGTCGATGCGGGCGACCAGCTCCACCTCGTCGAGCAGGTCGTTGTAGTGCTGCACAAGTTTGCGGGCGTGTTCCCCGGCGGGATGATCCTCGAGGACGACGAGTGCGGCCTTGAGGTAGCGTGGTTTCAGCTCGGGCGTTAGCCGGCGCGAGTTGGTGGCGATGGAATTGCCGAATGCCTTGAAGTGTCCTTCCGAATCCGGCAGCACGAGCATCGCCTCGCGAATCTGCTGCAGGTTGCCGATCTCCGGTGTCTGCTGGCGAGTGACGTAGGACAGGTCACTTGCGCCGAGGTTGGCGTTGAACCAAAGTTGAAAGGCCGTCGCATCCGGCCTGTCGGCAGTCACGGCGGTCTGTAGCGCATAAAGCGAGGCCGCCTCGCCAAACGCCTCGAACGCCGCCTCGCGATGCTTCACGTAAATATCGAGGTCCGCCTTGTTGCCGTACTGGTACTCGGCAAGGTCGAAGTTGGCGGCGGCCTGCTGGAGCTTGAGCTGCCAGACGTCCGGGTGCGCCTTGAGGCCCTCGTCGAGCAGGGCGAGCTGGGTTTCGTAGCCGGAGATCACCTCGGCCTTGATTTGCGGTTCCTTCCGCTTGGTGTCGGCCTGTTGCTGGATTTGCGGCGCGCGCCACGAGGTAGCGAGACGCTGGCGCATGGAGTTCGACAGGCGGGCCAGTGATTCCACCGGCAGTTTGCTGAGATCTCCCAGTACCATGCGGATGTCTTCGAGCTTGTAGACTTCCGCGAAGCTGTGCGCGCCCTCGAACGCGGCGACGATGGCCTCGGCCTTGGGTGGGGCGATCGGCAGCTTGGCCAAGCGCTCGAGAATCTGGCCAAGCTCACGGAGATTGCGCTTTTGACGGGCACGGGTCAGCGGGGTGCCGCTTGGCCGCGAGTTGTAATAGATAGGCATGCCCATGGTGGGCATCCGCGGCTTGGCACCGCCGTTGGGATTGCTTGCCGCGGCCCAGCCGGAGAGCAGGGTGTTGGACAGCGTCCCGGCCTGCGCGGGATCGAGCTTGGCCAAGCGCTCAATTTCGTCGAGTGCCTCGAGGATCTTTTTGTCCTTGAGCAGCGTGCCGACCACAGCGGCCTGTGCTCGGGCGCGTCGGCTCTCCGGCAACACCGCAAGCCATGCCTCGTCCGGTGCGTTTTCCAGCACGACCGCCGGGGTGAGAGGGCGGTTTCGGCTGGAGTTCTGCTGGGCGAGCATCCGTTGTTGCTCCAGAATCGGATCGTAGGGTGTGTAAATGTTGCTCCGTTTCGAGGTGGTTGCCCGGTGGTATTGAACGGTGTTCTCGGCCTCGACCAGCCATGCCTCGCCGGCGATTGTCAACGGCAGTCGCCACTGGTCAATTTTGTCGCCGGTCCGGACCATCAGTG
>WTHH01000499.1 GCA_011523195.1 Verrucomicrobiales bacterium | reverse complement strand
AAGTTGGTCGCTCGCATCGGCGGCTCGATGCGAGCGACCAACTTCGTCAGTCGTCTTCGCCAGTCGATGGAGGTGAACCCAAGGAATTTCCGTGCCCGCAAGAGGCTGGACTCTTACGATCGCTACACGTTTTACCGGTTGCTTGGGCAGTTGGGCGTCGACTCCGCGCCAGCGTTGCAGGGCAAAATCAACATCAACCATTCCAACGACTGGCATACTGGCTACAACACCCAGACCAACTGGACGGCGAACGAGTTTATCAATCGCGCCGCCCACGCGATGCTGCGGGCCAGTGTAAATTCACAGTTTCTGACGAACGCAACCACTAAAGAGGCCTACAATGTCTACTCGATTGGGGAGACACTGGTGAACCCGGACATTGGCATCGCCGGGTTGCGGCATCCGAAATTTCCGATCCCGCAAAACTACCTCTTCTTCAGCCCGACTAATGCAGTCTCCACTGGCATTCAGATTTATCCGACTAACGCCTATTCGGCCAACATCCACCGTTTGGTGCAACTGGCGGCAAATATTTACGATGCTACGTCCAACCACATTAATCTTGCTGCCGCGAGCAGGGTGGGGCCGTTCATGCCGACCGTCATGCGGCCGGTTTTCCGTAAATTCCAGAGTCCCACCAACGGCCCACCCGGTGTGTTCATTTCGCACTATGCTGAGGTGACCAATGACTGGCGTAAATGGGCAAGGCCGCAGCGTTTTTATGATCTGACCAACGTGGTGTGGTCACCGCGTTTTCCTTTCTACGACGGCACGCCGGCCACTGATCTCGAGATAAGTATTCACGGCATGCCGTGGATCGTGGGGGCCAAGAAGGGGCTGCCGAATTTCAACGAGTACTCGGTGGAATCGCTCGTTCAAGTCTCCCGACGGCTCGAGGTCAACAAGCAGCACATCAACAACATACATCCGTCGATGAGTGCCAATTGGCGGACGAACCAAATGTATACGCTTGGCATCACGAACGTGTTCGGCATGGAGGCGTGGAATTCCTACACCAGCACCTATCCGCGCCGCCTGGCGATGGACGTGCGGCAATCCTATCAGATTGGCCTGTGGGATCACGGCATCACCAACCGCGCCGGGCAGGTTTTGCCGGTACTGATCACCAATCTCGTTTCGCGACCTTACCGCAATTTCACAACACTCAAGAGCAACTGGCTGGGTGGTGAATTCAAGGTGCCGCTGCGGGCCGCCACCACCACGGTCACCAACTCGATCTATAGTACGGCACGGAAGCGGTTTTATCCAGCGAATCGAGCGTTCACGAATGTGTTCGAATCCGGGTTCGCAGTGCCGGACTGGAAACTGCACATCACGAACCGCGTGCAATACTTCCTGCTCGACCTCGATCTGAATCGCGTGGTCGATGTGGTGAACCTCGACGACATGGTGACCTCGATGGATATCACCACGCAGTTGAGTGGTCAGCGACCGGGGTCAGCCGGCTTGTTTGCCGGTGGTGGTTTTGACGAGAGCACGTTTTGGAAAACCAACCGCATCAACCCGTCGCAGGGCATCGCGAGCCCCACGCTGGGTATTGTAGACCAGATTCAGGTTTCGCGCGGGCACCGTCAGGTCAGTCAGGGTTTTTGGCGCAGCTACAACAGCGATCCATACGCCGGCCGTAATAAGGACAAGGCGATTCAGGATTTCGAGGCTTTTCTTCAGGGGCAAAACCGCCCGCGGCGCCCGTCCGATCTGATCCGCAAACAGGCGCCGTACACGCCGGCCCGGAAGTTTTACAAGCGCACCTCGTGGCAGGCCAACGACCCGCTCGTGCATTATACGATCAACGACCTGACCGACCCGCTGATAACCGATGCCAACAGCACGAACAACGTGCTCCAGATTCGCCCCCCAAGCGTCTCCTCAGCGGAAGTCATCGCCAAAAATAGTAATCTCGGCCGAGTGAATGAGCGGTACCAACCGTGGGGTGGCGGCGGTCAATTGGCTGGCATTAACGCCTTTAATTACTACGTCAAGGATCCGCTCGTCGTAAATAGCGATGCGTGGAAGTTCCCAGCGAACAAGTTCCCAGGCATCGGTTGGCTGGGGCGTGTTCACCGCGGCACGCCGTGGCAGACGATGTATCTCAAGTCCGGCGTGGCTTCGTGGACCAACTGGTGGTCGTGGGCCGGCAGCGTCGGCACGCATCCGACCAACGACTGGCGTCTGCTCCAGTTGTTCACGGCGGCCCCGAACGAAAACGCCGCACGCGGTCTGCTTTCCGTCAACCAAACCAACTCGGCGGCCTGGGCGGCGGTCTTCGCTGGTGTCCCGGTTTTGTCTAACTCCCTGCCGGACAGCCCGACACTTGGCGCATACGTCGCGTACAACGGCACGGAGGAGACGCCGCACATCATCCAGCCATCCATCCCGCCGAGCAATCCCCAGTACCCGCAGTTGGATTGGATTCTGCACGGCACACGCGGGTTGCCGACGTTCTGGGTCAACGGCCGGTCGAATGTGATCAACGGCCTGTACCAGCAGCGAGCGGCCATGGGCGGTTTCCGGAATCTTGGTGACATCCTTTCCACGCCGACGCTCACCGAGTTTTCGCCATATCTCAACCTTGGCCGCGAGCAGTTGGCGGTCAGCGGCGTGCCGACTGAGCAGCAAAAATATGCCATTCACGAAAACCTGATGGAGTGGCTGCCGCAGCAGATTTTGTCCCTCGTCAAGGAGGACGAACCGAGGGTGACGGTTTACGGTTTTGGACAGACGCTCAAGCCGGCCG
>WTHH01000135.1 GCA_011523195.1 Verrucomicrobiales bacterium | reverse complement strand
GTGAAAAGCAGGCGGATGAAATGGTGAATCTCCGTGACGGTGGCAACGGTGCTTTTGCCTCCGCCCCGCGAGATGCGCTGCTCGATGCTGACCGTCGGCGGCAACCCGTGGACGGCGTCGACATCCGGCCTCGGCATCTGCTCCACAAACTGCCGGGCATAGGCGTTGAGAGAATCGAGAAAACGGCGCTGGCCCTCGGAGAAAAGTATATCGAACGCCAGCGTACTTTTGCCGGAACCACTCACCCCGGTGACCACAACCAGCTTGTCACGGGGGATGCGGACGGAGATGTCGCGGAGGTTGTGTTCGCGGGCTCCCTCGATACGGATCCAACGGGAATCGTCAGCCGTTTTTCTCCGCGCGGTCACGGCTCACATCCGCTCGGTGGTCTCGAGGCCAAGCGTCTCGAGGCCGGTCTTGAGCACACGGCCCGCGAGGTCGCACAAGGCTAGGCGCTGGGCACGCACCTCACCCTCGGCCAGCAGCACCGGGCAGTTTTCGTAAAACGAGCCAAAAAACCCGGCGAGTTCGTACAGGTAGTTGCAGAGAAAATTCGGACGGCACTCGTCGATCACCTGTTCCAGCACCAAGCCGAACCGCAACAGGTGCTTGGCCAGAGCGACCTCCTCCGCTTGGCCAAGCGAAAAGCTAGCCGGCGGCTCGATCGACTCGCCCTCGAGCTTGCGAAAGATACTGCGGATGCGCGTGTAGGCGTAAAGCAGATACGGCGCGGTGTTGCCAACCAACGCGAGCATGTTGTCCCAACTAAACACGTAGTCGCTCTGGCGGTTGCCTGAGAGGTCGGCGTACTTGATCGCTCCGATCCCCACCACGCGGGCGATCTCCCGCCGGTCATCCTCCGACAGGTCAGGGCTCTTTTCCGTCACGGCATCGAAGGCGCGTTGCTCTGCTTCATTGAGCAGGTCGCTCAGGCGGATGATCTCGCCGCTGCGCGTCTTGAACGGCCTACCATCCTCGCCGAGGATGGCGCCGAACCAGACGTGATTCAGCTTCATCGCATGCTGCGGTTTCCAGCGCGTGTAGAGCGCGAAGAGCTGCTGAAAATGCAGCTGCTGGCGGCCGTCAGTGACATAGATGACTTCGCTCGGCTGCCAACTTTTTTCGCGATGCTCCAGCGTGGCCAGATCAGTGGTGGTGTAGTTTGCGGCACCGTCGCTTTTTTGCACCATCGCAGGATGTTTTTTCAGCGCCTTCTGGTCGTTGAAATAGACCACCTTGGCCCCTTCGCTGTCCTCCGCGATGCCGCTGCCGGTCAACTCATCCACCACGCCCTTCAGTCGGTCGTTGTAAAAACTCTCGCCCAGCGTCTCATCGAACTCGACCTTCAGCCGGCCGTAAATCTCGTCAAACTGATGCCGTGACAGGTCGATCATCTCACGCCAAATACCGAGGTTTTCCTCATCACCGTCCTGCAGCCTGACCAATTCCTGCCGCGCTCGATCGAGAACCGCCTCGTCCTCGTCACAGGCTGAGTTGACGAGCTTGTACAGGCGCTCCATTTCCGCGAGGGCATCGGCGGCCAGTGCATCCTGGTCGAGGTGTTCCTTCCAGCCGACGAGCAGTTTGCCAAATTGCGTTCCCCAATCGCCGATGTGGTTGTCGGTGACGACCTTGTGGCCAAGCAGGCGAAAGGCCTGGGCCAATGTGTAGCCAAGAATTGTAGAGCGAATGTGGCCCACGTGCATCGGCTTAGCCACGTTGGGCGATGAGTAGTCGATGACAATCGTTCGCGCCACCTCGGCTGTGCGATAAAATAGATGCTCCCCTTTCGCGGCACTGACGAGCGCGTGCGAGATGGCCACCGTCTTGAGCCGGAAATTTAGAAAACCGGGCCCGGCAATCTCCACCGGTTCGCAGCAGTCATCCACGTCGAGCGCCTCGACAACCTGGGTGGCGAACTCACGCGGGTTGAGTTGGTTGCGCTTGGCCAAACCCATCAACGCGTTGGTCTGGTAGTCGCCAAACTTGGGTTCCGGGCAGGGCCGCACGAGCACACTCGAGACATCGGCAGCGGGCATCAGCGAAAGAACCGCCTGCTGCAGTCGTTCCTGTAATGTCAGTTGGATCACGATCTAAAACTTGGCCAAGCGCTTGGCTTGGTTGGAGGTAGGCAACTGCCGGGCTTAGCCCTCCTGCGAGCTGCGAATGATCTGGTACATCTCGGCGGCGTCCTCGGCCTCTTCGAGCGATTTTCGAAACTCCTTCTTGTGAAGCACCTTGGCGATCTTGGCCAAGGTGTGCAGGTGTTTCTGGAATTGGCCCTGGGGAACAAGGAACAGCATCACGAGTTTGACCGGTTGATTGTCGAGCGAGTCGAAGTCCACGCCATCCTTGCTCCGGCCAAACGCCCCAGTGACGTCGTCGATGAGATCCGTCGAGGCATGCGGTATGCCGATGCCGAAACCGATCCCCGTGCTCATAGAGGTTTCGCGTTTCTTGACAACCGAGACGATGGCATCGCGGTGTTCCGACTTGATTCGGCCATGTTCGACGAGCAAATCGATCAACTCCTCAATGGCCTCCCAGCGATCGGTTGCCTTGAGTTCCGTGACGACTTGTTCCTTGGTGAGAAAATCAGCCAACTCCATGATATGCCCAGCCCGGAATCCCGGTTCGGATTAGCTACCTTTTTTACCCCTGCCAGACAAGCGCGAACTTCATTGCCAAACCTCCGGCCAGTCCTCAAACTGCCGCCAGCCAAACATGAATTTGTTTTCAAGATTTGGAAAAAAAGCCTTGGTAGCCGTGA
>WTHH01000235.1 GCA_011523195.1 Verrucomicrobiales bacterium | reverse complement strand
GTCATCATCTCCGGTGTTCTCAAGCCGGCCGCGTCAAGAAAGGTCGGCGCGAGGTCGCTGAGGTTTACAAACGCCTCCACCGTGCGGCCGGGGTTGAGGATGCCCCTGGGCCAGCGAATCGCCAGCGGCACCCGCGAGCCATCGTCGTACAGGCTCGCCTTGGCACGTGGAAACGGCATACCGTGATCGCTAGTGACGACGATGATCGTGTTGTCCAACTGCCTGATTTTCTCGAGCGACGACATCGCGCGCTCGACCATTTTGTCAAAATGTTCCACCTCGACGAGGTAATCCAAAATGTCACTGCTTACGATGTCGTTGTCCGGAAAGATCGGCGGCAGGACGACTTTTGCCGGATCCTTGCCGCTGCGTTTACCCACCCCCGGCTCGAAGGCGCGGTACGGTTCATGTGTGCCCAGCCAAAAACAAAACGGCTGGCCCGGCTTCACCTCGGAAAGGAAGTCGTCAAAATTCGCCGCTTAGTCCCGCCGGGAGATGGACTTACGGATCGGGGCCAATAGGCGGTTGTTGAACTCACGGCCGGCCGGGTTGTCCGAGCGGCCACCTGCCTCAAGGCGCCCCGGACTCCACCCTTTGCCGGTGAAACCAACCGCATAGCCGACTTTTCCCAGTTCCTCCGTGTACGTGGCAAATTTCGCCGGCAGAGTGCTGTGAATGTTGCCCGCCTCCTCGAGTCGCCAGATGTGTTGACCGGTGAGAATAGCGCTACGCGACGGGCCGCAGGTGGGAGCATCGCAAAACGCGTGCACAAACCGAAGCCCCTCCCGCGCCACTCGGTCAAACGCCGGCGTCTGGATCACCGGGTCGCCGTTGGCACCGGTGTGGGCATACGATTGGTCATCGGAAATACAGAACAGGATGTTCGGCCGGGAGTTCTTCGCAGCTTCCGGCAAAGCGGGCAGTAAACCAAGCGCAAGGCCAAGGCAGGGCAAAAAGCACTTCGCCCAAATGGAACGATACAGGACTTTCATTGATGGGCGACAAAGGCTCACGCCGGGCCATGTTTTTTTCAACACTTTATCCGCTTGGCCAAGCGCTTGGTTTATTTTTGTTTGCATTGGGTTCGGATTCGGCATCGACTGTCCGTCACTCAAACTGAAACGACCAAACGCTTCCGCTTATGCAACCCATCGACTACATCGTCCTGTTTATTTACTTCGCCGTCATGGCCGGCATCGGTTTTTGGCTGATGCGCAAACAAAAGCGGCAGGAGGATTATTTCATGGGCGGCCGCAGCTTCGGCAAACTGATGCAGACCTTCGCGGCATTCGGCGCCGGCACCGGGTCGGCCGATCCTGTGAACACGGCCCGCGGCACGTTCAATAACGGCATGAGCGGTATGTGGGGGGTTATGTACTGGCTGTTCGTCACTCCGGTGTACTGGATCAGCGCCGTGTGGTATCGCCGCATGCGTTGCCTGACTTTGGGCGACTGGTTTGTGGAGCGCTACGAGTCGAAAAAAATCGGTGTGGCGTATGCTCTATTCGGCTGCTTCTACTACATGGTCTATGGTGCGATGCTGTTCACGGCCATCGGCAAGGTGGCTGCGCCGCTGATGGGTGACACGCTTTTTGGGATGCCGCTGCAGTATGCGCTGCTGCCGATCATCGCGGTGATCGTCATCACCTACGGCCTACTCGGCGGCATCGCGGCAGCCTATTGGACTGACCTGATCCAGGGCATCTGCATCATCCTGCTCTCCGTGCTGCTAATCCCGTTTGGCCTGAAGGCGGTATCAGAAAAATTTGATGGTGAAGGGCTGATGGATGGCTTCCGGATCATGCACGAGCAACTCGGGGAGGAGGCATTTCAAATTATCGGCGGCTCGACGGCCAGTGAATTTCCCATCTACGCCATCGTCGCGATCGTGATCATCAATATGATCGGTATCGTGTTGACGCCGCACTTTCTGGTCACCGGTGGCGGCACCGCCAAGAGCGAAACAGATGCCCGGGTCGGACTGGTGACTGGCAATCTCATCAAACGGTTTTGCACCATCGGCTGGGTGATCACTGCCCTGATCGTGCTCACACTCTACGGAAGTGATGCCAGCCTCACCGCCGACGCCGACCGGGCTTGGGGCTTCGCCACGAAGGAGCTGCTTGGAGGCCTTGGTATCGGTTTGGTAGGTCTGATGGTAGCTTGTCTGCTGGCCGCCCTGATGAGCAGTGTGGACTGCTACATGCTGGTCTGCTCCGGGTTGGTGGTCCGAAACATCTACCAGCCGTATATCAACCCCGATGCAGGGGAGAAGGAGAGCCTGCTGGTGGCCCGCATCGTCGGTGCGCTCGTGGTGCTCGGTTGCATCGTTGTGTCACTCACTATTTACGACATGTTCAATAACCTGCAGCTGACCTGGATCGTGCCAATGCTTTTCGCCGCGGTGTTTTGGGTGGGTATGTACTGGCGTCGCGCCACGACTTCGGCCGCGTGGATTACGTTTACGTTCTGTCTACTTTTCTTCCTCATCCTACCAATCGCCATACCGAAAATCAGCTCAGGCATGGTGAGTGATCCCAATCTGACCCGCACAAGCCATGTCATCCGGTCAACTGTCTCGCGCCCGGCCTCGCCGCTCGACGTCTCACGTGGCAAGGCCAAGACTGAAGGGGAACGCATCACCGAGACCAAGCAACGCGGCGGTGTGGCCCTGTTCTGGACCGGCAGCGTCAAGCCGGTCGGCGAAGAGAAGCTCAGGGAGATCGAACGACGCAAGGTGACCGACGGCGAAGAGGTGGTGTACGAATACGACTGCGACCTCGTGGCCAGTGGCCGGTTGCGGCTCGACATGCTGATCATCGACAAACTCGGCGTGAACCTTGCCTCGATGAACAAGGCCGCCATCAAGACACTCGACCTGCCATTCGCCACCGTCGTGCCGTTTCTCGTGATGATCATCGCCAGCCTGTTGACCAAGCCCAACAGCAAGGAGGCGCTCGACCGGTTGTATGTGAAGATGAAAACGCCGGTTGATTCCGACCCCGCCAACGACAGGGCACAGATGGAGCGCAGCTACGCACAGCCAGACCGGTTCGACGACCGCAAGCTATTCCAAAACAGCAACCTCGAGTTTCAGCGGCCAACCCCGCTCGACTTCTGGGGGTTCATCGGCTGCTTCGTGATTTGTTTCGCCATCATCGGCCTAGCAATCCTCGTCTCCCGCATCGGCGCCTGACCGCTTGGCTAAGGGAAAGGGGACATTCCTGTCCCCTCGATCACGGCTTGGTTTCTTTCGGGGACAGGATTTCCCACGCTCCTTTGAAATCTTCGGTGTATTCCACGGTTCATGGCGCCTGGCCAAGCGCTTGGCTTGTGGGTGGGATTGGTTATGATGCCGCGCATGCCGTCTCTCCTGACAGGCGATTTCCCCAGCTACCGGCCGCGCCGATTGCGCGGCTCGGAGACGCTGCGCCGCATGGTGCGCGAGACGCGGCTGCACCCGGATCAACTGGTGCTGCCGCTTTTCATCCGCCCCGGACGCAAGGTGCGCAGTGCCGTGCCATCGATGCCGGGTGTGTTTCAGCTTTCAATCGATGAAGCAGTGCGCGAGGCGGCCAAGGCGCAAAAGTCGGGCGTGCCGGCGGTGATCCTGTTCGGCATTCCATCCAAAAAGGACGCACGCGCCAGCGGTGCCTACTCAAAAAATGGCATTGTTCAAAAGGCGGTGCGCCAGTTGAAGCGGGACGTGCCGGGACTGCTGGTGATCACCGACGTTTGTCTCTGCGAATACATGAGCCACGGCCATTGTGGTCTCGTGAAAAAGAGCGGCAAGGAAGCCATCATCGACAATGATCCTTCACTCAAGCTATTGGCCCACACGGCGGTGAGCCATGCCGAGGCCGGTGCGGATGTCGTCGCGCCCAGCGACATGATGGACGGTCGCGTGGCGGCGATTCGCACGGCGCTCGATTCGGGTGGATTCAATGAGACGCCGATCATGTCGTACGCAGCCAAGTTTGCCTCGGCCTACTACGGGCCGTTTCGCGACGCAGCGGAGTCGGCCCCGCAGTTTGGCGACCGGCACAGCTACCAGATGGATGCCGCCAACGCAGAGGAGGCGCTACGAGAAGTCTCGCTCGACCTGCGTGAAGGGGCGGACATCGTGATGGTGAAACCGGCCTTGGCCTACCTCGACATTCTTCACCGGGTGAAATCGGAGTTCGGTTATCCGACCGCGGCCTACGCGGTGAGCGGCGAGCACTCGATGATTCAGGCAGCGGCCAAGCGTGGATGGGTCGACGAGCAGGCGGTGACGATGGAGTCGTTGCTGGCGATGCGCCGGGCCGGCGCGGACATTATCCTGACATACGCCGCCACGAAGGCAGCTGGTTGGCTGAAAGAGGGTTAAGGTAAACGTTGCGCTTGGCCAGTACTTGGCCAAGGGGCATCAATTGCCGCCGCCCTGGAATTTGCTCCAGACGACATAAATCACCCCGGCGAGAACTGCGGCTACCACGATCCCCGCGATCAGGAAGTAGCGACCGGTCTTGTCTGATTTCTTGGTGAAGCCCTTGGCCGGTCCCTTGGGTGCGCTGTCCAGATCGCCCAGTTTCACACCCTGCTGGATATGTTTGTCGTGGGACTGAACTTTTTGGGCTCCATCGAGTTTCAGCTCCACCTCTCCAAACCTGACTACCTCGCCCGGCTGGAGTGGTGACTCGGCAACCTTGTTGCCGTTGATATAGCTGCCATTGGTGGAGCCAACGTCACGCACGTAGACGTCCTCCTCCCCGCGCAATACCAGTTCGCCGTGGCTGCCGGAAACCGACTGGTGCGGCAGCACGATGTCATTGCCCTCCACGCGCCCAACAGAAGTAACCTCCTTTGTCAATTCAAAGGAGGTCGGTTCAATTCCTTCTGTTAAAACGGTCAGCTTGGGCATGAGCTCATTCCGGGGGGAGACAAATTAGCTTCGGAAGTTATTCCAAGTCAACGGGATTCTGGATTTGGGGAAAAATGGGCGATCAAGCCGTGGCCGGCGCAGGATCCCCCAATCCATCGTCCAGTTTTGGTTTATCGGCCTTGGGCACATCCGGCGTGGGCGTGGAGGAGTCGGCACCCTTTGGCGGGTCGACGTCCTTCGGCGACTCCGGCGGGTTGAATTTGCCAGTTCGCACGATGTCCTCCACCTGCTGGCCGTCGAGCGTTTCGTACTCGAGCAGCGCATTGGCGATCAGTTCCAGTTCCTTTTTGTGATCGTCGATCAGCTTTTTCGCACGTTGGTAGCCTTCATCAACCAGACGGCGCACCTCGGTGTCGATCTCCTGCGCGGTCTGCTCACTGTAAGTCTTGCCCTGCGCTAGCTCCTTGCCGAGGAATACATATTCGTCCCCATCGCCATAAAGCACCATGCCGAGTTTCTCGCTCATGCCCCACTGGGTGACCATGGATCGGGCCATGTTGGTGGCCTGCTGGATGTCGCCGGCGGCACCGGTTGAGATATCGCCGGTCACGATCTCCTCGGCAATCCGGCCACCCATGGTCATGGCGATGGTGTCGCGCATTTCCTGGCTTTGACGATTGAACACATCCTCCTTGGGCAGGGACATAGTCGCGCCAAGCGCCTGGCCACGCGGGATGATGGTGACCTTGTGCAGCGGGTGGCACTTGTCGAGCAGCACGTTGATGATCGCGTGGCCGGCCTCGTGCCAGGCGGTGATTTTTTTGTCCTCGTCGGTCATCGCGAGGCTGCGGCGTTCGCGGCCCCAGCGCACCTTGTCGCGGGCCTCCTCCAGCTCAGCCATGCCGATGGATTTTTTGTTCGCACGGGCAGCCAGCAACGCCGCCTCGTTGAGTAGGTTGGCCAACTCGGCACCGGAAAAACCGGGGGTACCCCGGGCGATCACGCCCAGGTCTGCCGCCTTGGAGAGTTTCACCTTCTTGGCGTGTACCTTGAGAATCTCCTCTCGGCCCCGGATGTCCGGCAGGTTGACCGTGAGTTGGCGGTCGAATCGGCCCGGGCGCAGCAGGGCGGGATCGAGCACGTCAGGCCGGTTGGTCGCGGCGATGATGATGATGCCATCCTGCGTGTCGAAGCCGTCCATCTCAACGAGCAGCGCGTTGAGAGTTTGTTCGCGCTCGTCGTTGCCGCCGCCGAGGCCGTGACCGCGTGAGCGGCCGACCGCATCGATCTCATCGATGAAAACCAGACAAGGCGTGCTCTTGCGCGCCTGCTCAAACATGTCGCGCACGCGGCTGGCGCCCACGCCGACGAACATCTCGACAAAATCCGAGCCGCTGATGCTAAAGAAACTCGCGTCAGCCTCGCCGGCGATGGCCTTGGCCAAAAGCGTCTTGCCGGTGCCCGGCGGCCCCACCATGAGGATGCCCTTCGGAATCTTGCCGCCCAGTTTCTGAAATTTTTTCGGATCCTTGAGGTAGTCGACCAACTCGGAAACCTCCTCGCAGGCTTCCTCCACGCCGGCCACGTCCTTGAACGTGGTCTTGTTTTTCTCCTTGTTGAGCATCCGTGCCTTGCTTTTTCCGAAGCTCATCGCGCCCCGACCCGCACTGCGAATCTGCCGAATCAACACGAACCAAATCAGAAGGAAAATAAGAAGGATTGGCAGAAGCTGAATAAGGAACATCGTCAGCAACGTGCTTTTGTTCTTGGGTTGAAATCCAGCGGTCTCGATCAGGAATTTTTCGCGGCCCTCGATGAGCTTGTCCTCGAACTCAAACGGGACGCGCTTGCCGTCCTCCATCCGGTAGCCGGTGATGGTACAAAGGGCGGAGGAATTGGGCGGAGGATACTCAATGTATCCCTTCACCTGAACACCCGAGGCGATCCAACTGTGCAACTGGTCGTAGGTGACTTTTTGGGCGGCATCCTGACCGGCACCACGGCCGATCTGGAACAGCATGACCACCATGAAGATGCCCAGCGCCCAGAGCATCCAAGAACGCGGATTCGGCATCCGATCCTCTGAATCGGACTTTTTCTCGTTTATTTTCGGTGGTTTTTCGTCAGCCATGCCGCTCGAACAGGGGAAAGTAACACATCACGTTCCGTTATGGCAACCAGTAAAGATAAATATATGAAGTAATAATCAAGTCAACCACGCTTGGCCAAGGCCGCTATTTCTTGTCCTTGGTTTTGCTCTCGAACTCAAAGCCAACGTCGCCATTCGACTTTAGTACGAGAAACGCTTTGAATGGCCGGCCCCGCTTAGAGATAAAATTCGGGATCAGGTCGGTCTTGCCCTCCTTCAGAAGCTTGACGACCTGCTCCTTTTCGATGTCGCGCTTGAGGATGACCTTGCCGGTTCGGAAGCTGCATTTGCGATCCTTGCCGGTGTTTTTTTCGCAAACGAAGGCTCGACCGTGCTCGTAGACCGGACCCTTGCACTTGGGACATTCGCCGATGGATTCCTGTTCGCTGAAGTCGACTTCCTCCTCGTCATCGTCGTCATTGCCAAAATCAAACTCAACCTTGTGCTCGTCGGACAGCTTCAGCTCGGCCGAGAAGGCTCGGCCCATCTTGCTGCGAAACCCTTCCAGCGGCCCGATGCGGCGGTTGGCTACCAGTTCATCCGCCTCGGCCAGCTCGAACTGTCGCCCGCCCATGATTTTCCAGAAACCAAAGTCGCAGTCGTCGACCTCGCAGTGGAACCGCTTGTACGTCTCCTTAACCAGTCCGCCGCATTTCGGGCAGCCGGTCTCGAGCTTGCCGTAATCGCCGGGGACGGTGTCGCCGTCGTAGGCCTTGGCCGCCGTGACGATCCGGTCGGTCATCGAGCGAATCTCGTTCATGAACGACTCCCGGTCGAAATTCCCGCGCTCGATCTCCTTGAGCTTAAACTCCCAGTCGCCGGTCAATTCCGGTCTGGACAAAGCATCGACTTCCAGCGCCATCAACAGCGTGATCAGCGAGAACGCCTGCGCAGTAGGGATCAGTTCGCGCATCTCGCGCACCATGTACTTGTGGCGGATCAATTCCTCGATGATCGACGCGCGCGTAGCCGGCGTGCCGAGACCCTTTTCGCTCATCGCCTCGCGTAGTTCCTCGTCGTCGACCCGCTTGCCGGCGTGCTCCATCGCGCTGAGCAATGTGGCCTCAGTGTATCGTGCCGGCGGCCGCGTGGCCTTGGCCTCGACGTTCACCTCGCTGGCGTTGACCGACTCGCCTTCGGTCACGGGAACGAGATGCCCGGCGTCCTCCTTGTTGCTTTGGTCACGTCCGTAAACTGCAAGCCAACCCGGCCTGACCAGCACCTTGCCCTCCGTCTTGAAGGGCTCGCCCTCGACCCGCGTGATACGTGTGGTAACGAGAAATTCCGCCGACGGATAGAACACAGCGAGGAACCGTTTCACGACGAGGTCGTACACTTTCAGTTCCTGTTCCTTGAGCGTAGATGGAGCCGGCTTGAGGGTGGGGATGATCGCGAAGTGATCGGAGATCTTCGCGTTGTTGAACATCTTTTTGTTGCCGCCATGCACCCAGTCGTTATTGAGAATGTCATTGGCGATGCTGCCGTAGTTCGCTTGGCCAAGCGCACCGATGGTTTCCTTTACGGTATCGACGTAGTCCTCTGGTAGGCAGCGCGAATCGGTTCGCGGATAGGTCAGCACCTTGTGACGCTCGTACAACGCCTGCGCGATGCCAAGCGTGTTGCGCGCCGAGAAACCAAACCGCGCATTGGCTTCGCGTTGTAGCGTGGTAAGGTCGAAGAGCATGGGGGCAGCCTGTTTCGACGGCTTGCTCTGCTCGGTCACCTCGCCCGCCTGGCCGTCGCACTTGGTCTGAATGCCGTCCGCCCTGGCCTGTTCCCAGATGCGCTCCGCCCGCTTGTGGGCGTTGTCCGGGTCTTTTTTGAATCCCTCGTCAAACCACCGACCGGTGTACTCCCCGGCCTCGGCCTGAAACGTGGCGTGCACCTCCCAGTAATCTTCCGGGACAAATGCACGGATTTCCTTCTCGCGATCGACCACCACGGCGAGCGTCGGAGTCTGTACCCGGCCGACCGGTGTCAGGTAAAAGCCGCCGCTCTTGGAGTTGAACGCCGTCATCGCGCGTGTGCCGTTGATGCCCACAAGCCAGTCCGCCTCGCTCCGGCAGCTCGCGGCGTTTGCGAGCGGCTTCATCGCCTCGTCGGTTCGCAGATTGGCAAAGCCCTTGCGGATGGCGTCCGGCGTCATCGACTGCAGCCAAAGCCGCGTGACAGTCTTCTCCGCCATTTTTTTCTTAAGCTTCTTTTGCGCGTACTGGATGATGTAGCGGAAAATCAGTTCCCCCTCCCGGCCGGCGTCACAGGCATTGACGATGGTGTCGATGTCCTTGGTGCGGAGCAGGCGCATCAGTACTTTTAGCCGCGACTCGCTCTTGGCGATCGGCTGAAGGTCAAAATAAGTGGGGATGTGGGGCAGCTTGTCGAAGGTCCACTTGCCACGCTTGATGTCCTGATCCTCCGGGACGATCAGCTCCAGCAGGTGGCCCACCGCGGAGGAAACAAAGTATTCGTCGTTCTCAAAAAAGTCCTTCGACTTGTCGCGCGGCGCCTTGAGTACACGGGCGATATCGGTTGCGACCGACGGTTTCTCTGCGATAACCAGTGTTTTTCCCACGACTTTTGTTGGTAAAATTGAACGATTCGGCGCTTGGCCAAACGCAGCCAAGTCACGCGGCGCGGAAAATGGATAAAAACCAAATCCAAGTCAAAGCCCAAAAAAAATATTTCTGAATTGATAATTCGCGGAAGATTGCGAACTCAACTTGGCGACTCGTTGGCCAGGCAGTTGATTTGGTTCGCGGCGAAAGCGGCCCCGAAACCGTTGTCGATGTTGACCACAGTCACGCCGCTGCCGCAGCTGTTGAGCATGCCAAGCAGCGCCGCCAACCCGCCGAAGTTCGCCCCGTAGCCGATGCTTGTCGGGACGGCGATCACCGGCCGGTGCACCAGCCCGGCCACCACGCTGGGTAGTGCCCCCTCCATGCCGGCCACGGCGATGATCACGCTGGCCTCGCGCACTCTGGGCATACTCGCAAGCAGCCGGTGCAAGCCGGCCACGCCGACGTCGTTCACGCGCATCACCTCGTTGCCCATTAAATCCGCCGTCACCGCCGCCTCGTCGGCCACCGGCAGGTCACTCGTCCCCGCGCAAAGCACGGCGATGCTTCCCTCGCGCTTGGCCAAGCGCTTGGCCTCGACCGTGATGCAGCGGGCTGACTCATGGTACGTCGCCTCCGGCAGCTTGGCCGCCACGGCCACCGCGTGGGCAGCGTCCGCCCTGGTCACCAGCACGCGATCCTCCCGGTCCATGACCTTGACCGCGATGGAGGCAACCTGTTCCGGTGTCTTGCCGGCACCGAATACGACCTCGGGAAATCCCTGCCGCAACGCGCGGTGCGCGTCGACCTGCGCGAAGCCAAGATCGTCGATCGGCTCTGCGCAGAGGGCGTTGAGCAAGGCGGCTTCGTCCACTTCGCCGGACTTGAATCGATGCAAAAGCTGGCTGGTTTCCTCTGGTGTCACGGGCTGGGAGTTAACATTCCGGACGGCGCGGCGTCACGCGGAATCGCGCCCCGACCCCGGGAAACTCCCTTGACCCCTCTCGAGGCGAGGACTAGCCTCCGCCTCGTTAACGTTATTCGACGTTTGCATGCGGTGCGTGAGCGCCGAAAAGGAGCAACAACCCGGGGCCCCGAGCCCAAAACCGATTTACCATCGTGGAATTCAAAGACATCAAAAGCATTGTCGACTTGATGAAGAAGAACTCCATCTCTGATTTTGAGATGGAGAAGGA
>WTHH01000060.1 GCA_011523195.1 Verrucomicrobiales bacterium | reverse complement strand
CTCATATGCCTTGATGCGAGCCTCGAGCTCAGAATTGCCTGGGCGCCCGACGGCATGCTGACGGTTGAGTAGCGAAAGAAGGTTGGCATCGCGCGGGTTGCCCTTGAATTCATCCGGGGCAAACAAATCGGCCAGAGGCGGCTTGTCCGCAGCCGTTTGCATTGGTGTGCCCTGTTGCTTGGCAGGCAGAAAACCGGCGCCCCAGTTGAGGACGCCGCCAGGGGGAAGGCCGCGCGGATCGGGTAGTACCACGTAGCCGGGCAGATTGTCCGCCTCGCTGCCGAGACCGTACGTCACCCACGCGCCCATCGAGGGAAAGCCAGGCAAAATGAAACCGCTGTTCATCATGAACATCGCCGGGCCGTGCAGCGCGGATTTGCTGTGCATCGAATGCACAAAGGCCATGTCGTCCACGCAGCTGGCCAGTCGTGGGAAGAGCGCGCTCATCGGTCGCCCGCAGGCGCCGTGCTTTTTGAATTCCCAATGGCTGCCCTGACAGTTGCCGGGTTTGGAGGCGAAGAATTGTAATTTGCCGCCGGGATCAAATGGCGTGCCGTTGCGTTTGGCCAGCTCGGGCTTATGATCCCAGGTATCCACTTGGCTCATGCCGCCCGGGCAAAAAATCTGAATGACTGCCTTGGCCTTGGCCGGGTGATGCCCGGCTGGTTGCGGTTCGCGCGCCAGCAAATCGCCCAGTGCCATCAGGCCAAAGCCGCCACCGGCGGTGCGGAGGAATTCTCTGCGAGAGCTAGTCGACATAGGCAAATTCATTGGCGTTGAGCAACGCGTGGCAAAGGGCGAAGAGGCCTTTGGCTTGGACGGTTTGAAGCGCGGCTTGGGTTTCGGGCGGAGTCGGCGGGCGGCCGAAGGCCAGTCGGAAGGCGCGGTCAATTTGGTCGCCGGGCTTGGCGCCGGCATCCTGTTTCAGGCGTGCGGCAAAGTAGCCGGCCTGTTTGAGCATAAATGGGTTGTTGCTGAGCGTGAGGGCCTGCAACGGCGTGGTGGTGGTGAGGCGCTTAGGCGTGAGGTTGGCGGGATCCGGACAATCAAGCGTGGTGAGAAATTCATGCGGCGTGGTGCGGACGACAAACCGATAAATGCTGCGACGCCACAGGTCGGGGGTATCCGGCGTGATGTACTGGTAAATGGGTGCGTAGGCTTGGGTATAATTGAAATCGCGATAGCCCGGGCCGCCGGCCTTGTGGTTGAGCTTGCCGCTAGTGGCTAGCACGGCATCCCGCATCGCTTCGGCTTGCAGACGACGCGGGTTTTGTCGCCAAAGAAAACGGTTGTCGGCATCAGTGGCCTTGCCATGAACGGTATGGGACACCTGCCGGTAGGTGGCACTGGTGACGATAAGGCGGGTGATGGCCTTGAGCGATCCCTTGCGAAGCCGCAGTTCCTCAGCAAGCCAATCGAGCAGCTCGGGATGCGTGGGTTTTTGGCCACCGCGCCCAAAGTCGCTGGGGGTATCCACAATGCCTCGACCGAAATGCCATTGCCATAGTCGATTGACAATCACGCGGCGGGTCAGTGGGTTGTCCGGATGCGTGATCCACTTGGCGAGCGCAGCCCGGCGTTGGCCCTCGGGCATGTTGTGATCGCCAAAATCGGCCTTCAGTCCCTTTACCCAGCGCAATGTTCCGGGCGTGGCGGGGTCACGGGGAGATTCGGGGTTGCCGCGGTGCAGCACTTTTACCACTGGAGGTTGCTCCGCGATGACGCCGTAGAATTTCGGTGGTTCACCAAGGTTGGCGAGTTCCGTTTCCAGACGTGCCTTTTGACGGCGAAGCTGTTCCAGTTTTTTTTGGTCAGCGGCAGTCAACTGCTTGGGCTTGATCGGGGCCAGTCGCGGATTGCCAAAGCTGATTTGGTCATGACTGTATCCATTGCCGCCGTCGGTCGAAATGAAAGTAAGAAAGCGTGCGTCGTCGGGGAGATTGAATTCTACGGTTGCGGCATCCTTGCGCCCGATGCGTTGGTGAGCGGTGAGTTTGCCATCGACCAATACACGAAACTCCGCACTAGGCTGCACGGTCATCCCGCCATAGCCAACCACGGTACTGAAGCGCAGCTCGCTGATGCCGGTGGCCTTGCGAATGGCGGCGAGGTCAAAGGTGATGCCAGCATTGGCGTGCAGGCCGAGCAAGCTGTGGTCGGCCTTGTTATAATCCACGCCGCCCCATTCAGTGGAGTGTTGGCTGGCGACTGGTCCGTTGCGGATCATGTCCCACGCCTTTCCGCCATTGGTGGGCAAGCCGGTGGCCTTGAGGCCAGTTGAACTGATGGGCGTTTCGCTCTTCGCAGGCACGAACACGCCGTCCACAAAATTGTATGCGCTCTTCGCGTAATTGCCGGGCTTGACGTTGCCGAGGTCGCCAAATGGACGCTCCTGTACTTTAGCCGTGCGTGCGTCTAGCCCGATTCCCTTGCGCCCTGTGCCGAAACCGTTGCCACCGCCAACCACATCAGCCAGATCGATGCCGCGGCCTTCCAGTTCGCCAATGGCGAATTGCGCCTGACTCAGCTTGTCCTCAATCGCCTTTTTCCAAGTGTTATGCTGGGCGAGTGCGTCGTCGCTGACATTGCGCGATCCGCGCTTCAAGCCAGCAAACACAGCGGTGAGTCGGTAGTAATCCTCCTGCGGAATTTCATCGAGCTTGTGGTCATGGCAACGGGCGCAGTTGACGGTCATGGCGGTGGTGGCAGTCATCACCTGCGTCATCATGTCATCTAGATCAAGCGCCCGGGCGCTGCGACGCAGGATGGGGCTCTTGG
>WTHH01000083.1 GCA_011523195.1 Verrucomicrobiales bacterium | reverse complement strand
CACCGGCACACCGGCAGCGATTGCCGGAGCCAGCTTGTGCGCCACCTGATTGAGCGGATGATTGAACGGCGTGATCGCGGCGACCAAGCTAAGCGGCTCGCGCAGCGTGAAAATCTTTCGCGCCGGCCCGTTCTTCGCGGCGTCGCAGGAGAAGATGCTCTCGTCGTCGCGCAACGCCTCGGCGGCGGCAAACTTGAACACCTCCTGCGCCCGGCCTACTTCGTAGCGGGTCTCGCGCATACACAGGCCGGCCTCGAGTCGGATCAGGTTTGCAAACTCGTCCGTGCGCTTGGCCAACAGTTCGCGGGCACGCATGAGGATTTCGTAGCGCTCGTTTTTGGTCGGAGGCTGCACTTGACCAAGCGCGGCGGCAATCGCCTGCTCGAGCTGCTCCGGGGTAATCTTCGGTAGCGTACCGGTAAGCGAACCGTCCCAGGGGTAACGCACCTCGAGTGTGTCATCACTTTGCACCTGTTCGCCGGCGATGTAGCTTGGCCAAGCGAGAGGCAGTTGATCGGTGATGTTTGTCGCTTGGCTCATGATTGGATTCCGTTGCAGACGAAATCGAAAATGTCGAAATTCCGGGGATCGCCCTTGGCCAATGCGGCGTACCCGGCGTTGAGCGGCTCCGAGATGAGAAACGGCACCATCTCCTCGTAACGTCCGCCGTGCGAACGAAGTGTGTCCTCCAGTTTGCTGAGGTCGTGGTGTTCCGGCGTACGGCCGATCACCCAGTCGCGCGCGGACAGGACAAACAAGTCACCAATCCGGTCGCCCGGCAGCTCGAGCTTGGCCATGGCCGACTCGCGTGTGTGCACCTCGGTGACGCCGTCCAGAGCAGCGATCCAGTCCGCCACGGCCCGTTCGTCCACGCCGTCCGGCAAGTAAACCGTCACCGCCGAGCCAAGCGCACCATGGTGCACGACGTAAGGATCAGTGATCGGGCAGATAACACGGCAGCCCTCGCCGATCTCGCGGGCCAGCTCGGTCTCGAGAAAGATGACATTGGGCTCGCCGGCGGCGTTGCACTTGGCGTTCATGCCGTGGTCGGCGGTGATGCCCACGACCGAACCAAGATCGAGCAATCGGCCCACCTCGGTGTCGATGCCACGATAAAACTCGCGCGACTCGGGTGCCTCCGGCGCGTACTTGTGCTGCATGTAGTCGGTGAGCGACAGGTAAAGAAAATCGGCCCTGCCGGCGGCGAGCAACTCCACCCCGACACGCAGGGCGTAAAGGCTGGCCTCGCCGGAGTAGATCGATGGCTTTGGGCCGGCAAGCGACTCGATGTCGGCTATGCCATTTACCTCAAGGCTGACCTCGTCTGCTTTTTCAGCGGAAACAGCAATCCCTTTCATTCCCTTGGAGAGGAGTTCGCGCAGCTTATCCTTGGCGGTGACCATGGCGACCTTACGGCCGGCCGCCGAGGCAGCGGCAAGGATGGTGTCGTTACGCAGGAAGCGGGAGGAATTGGTCATCACCTCCTCACCGGTTTCCGGATCAATAATGTAGTTGCCGCCGATGCCGGTTTGAGACGGCGGCGTACCGGTGACCATGGCGCAGTTGTTTACGTTAGTGAATGACGGCAGCGCACCCCGCGCCTGGCCGCAAAAGCCGTCCGCCGCCAGTTTGGCCAAGCGGGGCAGTTCCCCGTGGGCAAAGCCAAGCGCCAAATATTCCCCGGCACACCCATCCGCACAGATGACCACCACCGGGCGATCAGGCAGACAGTAGTCGCGTTGATTGACTGAAATTTTTTCCAAAAGTGTTCCTTCTCCTTCGTCAGTTTTAAAACGGCGCGGAGTTAGTACGCTTGGCCAAGCAGGTTATCAAGGCTCAACTCGGACGCCCAATTCGGCGGTCCGAACGTATCATTCACTTTTTACCTCCTCAAAGGCAGACCAGTGTACCAGTGAATGTTGCTCATGAAATCGCGGCCGCCTCCCTGCGCCTTGCTTTTACCGCAATCGTTCGTAAACCCGATGGCGCTAACATGACCATCCGCCCAAAGCGTTTCGCAAAAGGCACCATACGGTTTGTTTGCCCCGTGCCGGAACCACTCAGCCCGCCAATCGATCTTGGGATATAATGACGCCAGACTGTACTTCCATTGTTTCAGGTTCTCAGAATCTCCGTTGGCCGCTAATGTGTCACTTGGACCGCCGTCCATCTTTTGTTCACCGGCATCCTGGACGAGAATGGTTTGATTTGGATCCAATAGTGCATTGCGTTTGCGAGGGTGAAACCCTGCAGAACTCCTTTTTTTCTGCACCTTAAAAAAAGGACCGTTGATTCCGTAGCTGGCATCGAGCCAAAACTCAGCACCCCATTTGATGCCAGTCTCGCGCCACTCATCCGAAGTTTTGGCGGCAGGACAACGCCACAGTTTGGTGTTTCCTCCCGCGAAATTATAGTAGGCCAACCCCCAGTAGGCTTCACCGGAATTCGGATCGGAGAGCAGTTTACGAGCCGCTTTCATGCGGGGATCCCTGTACCACTTGCCATGATTGGGGGGCTCGCCATCCGGGGTATGATGCAAAAAGCCGTCGTTTTCGTCCTCATACAAGGTCATGGCCAGATTGATTTGTTTCAGGCTGTTAATGCAGTAGGCCTGCTTACCCTTTTCCTTGGCCGAAGCCAGGGCCGGTAAAAGCAGCGATGCCAGTATGGCAATGATGGCAATCACCACCAACAACTCGATCAACGTGAAGCCAACAGTTTTTTTTCTATTATTAATTTTCATCCTGTGTCTTTTCCTTTGTTAAAATTTTGACAATTTCGAGAACCTTGTCCCCAGATATCGGCCGCCCAAACGAATCTAATTGCCCCCCTGCGTCGGCCATCTTTTTTGCAATGGTTAACGGGGTTTCATCGTTGGCATCCGGTAATTCCGCATCGCAACCAGCTTCCATCAACCGCTTCACAGTCTCCGGATCAACCGACTTTACAGCGTAGTGCAACGGGGTCGTCCCCACCTTGTTGGTGGCGTTGATTGCAGAGCCTGCAGTGATCAGGCGACTCACAAATTCAGCTCGCCCAAAGGACGCCGCCTTGTGTAGCGGTGAGTTACCCTGACTATCCTGCACCTTTACGTCAGCTCCGTTGCCCATAAGCAATTCAAAGGACCTGGATTTACCAGCCCCGATAGCGTGGAATAGTGCGGTTTCACCCGCAGGGTCGGCGTGGTTTACGTCCATGCCGGACTGGATGCACGCCTCAAGCTGTTCGACATCCCCAAACCGCGCCGCGGTCAGGATGTCCTCCGGTTTGCCGCACGCAACAAGCAACGTGAGCGCGACCGCTCCGAGCGCCGGACACCATACCGGTGTTGTGGGGTTACTTGACAATCGTCTGCCTTTGCAAATGTTGCTGGGCTTGGACATTCCCGCTCTCGGCGGCCTTTTGCAGATTTTCGGCAACAGTGATCACACTTCCCGAAATCAGATCACGCTGTTCCTGTGTCAGGTTTGGAAGGGAAATGAGCTGCTGCAACAGCCCATGCGCCACGGTGTACTGCCGGGATTTCAACGCCTGGGTTGCCTGCTGGGCCATTTGCTTGATCTGCGGATTTTTTTCATCGCGAAACGCCTCCGCGATGGTGTTCGGCATCTCCTCGAGTGTTACCTCGGTCGGGTAGGTGTCGCCCGAGCATCCCGCCAGCAGGAGACCAATCAATGTCACAAAACCAAGCGCCGTTTGATTCAACCAATTCATGATTTCCAAGGCGAACCTCAGCCCCGTAGTGCCATGTCACTAATGGGGCCGGGTTCACTTAGGGTGTGTTTTCTCACCGGTCGCCCTGCTCTACTTGGCCAAGCGATAAAATGCCGCAGCCTGATCGGCCGCCTCACTGTGGGAATCCTTGCCCGCAGTGCCTTCGACGTCTTCCCATGGGCCGGTCACGGCGGCAGCGCGTTGCAGCCTCAAGCCGTCCGCGCTTGGCCAAGCGATGGTCAGCACGCCACCCTCAACCGCGATGGACGTGATGGCCGGTGCCACGTCGCCACCGGTGATGGCGTCCTCAGTGCCGACGATGATGTTGTCGATCGCCCACCACCAGTTGTTGTGACCCTGATGATCCCACATGATGACCGCCTTGCCGGCGCCTTCCGGGTTTTCCAGTGCCAACACCACGGTGTCGTCGTAGCCGGTCGGGGTATCCGGGGTCAGCTCAAGCAGCACAACCGGCTCGGCGTCGTCGTAGCTCACGAGCACCTTTCCGTGCTGTGGCTCCTTGCGCCAGCTCGAGTCGTACGCCAGGAAGAGTGATCCCGGGGCCGCGCCGGAAATGTCGATGGCCGGCGTGGACAATGCTGCATCAAACTTGGCATCGGCCTTGTCGTCGTATTCATCCGAGTCAGCCACAGCAATGACGCCACGGCCCTTGGTGAACATGGCACGATCCTGTCCGGCGGTGGCATTCCACGAAACCGGGTCAAGAAAGGTCCAGCCGTCAAACTCGACCACGTCGTCGCCGCCCGCAGTCGGGCCGTGGGCATCGCCCAGCGCCATCACCCAGTCCGCTGGCGGGGTGGCGGTCCAGTCCGTGCCGTCGCCGCCCGACTCGCTATCCGAGACGAACGGGCCAAGCGCGAGCCCGTCGAAATCCTCGACGAAGTAAATGCCCTCCGGCAGCGGCTCCTCGGCCGCCACGCTGAACGCGGTCCTGGCCAACTGGGTGTAGCCGTCGTTCTCGAAGAAGATTGCCACGTATTCACCGGCCTCAAGTCCCTCGGCGAACACCACCGAGCCATCGGTCTTGGCTTCGCCGGCGGTCTTGGTGCCGCTCACGTAGGCCCATTTCAGGCTGCCCACATCGCCCGGAGTCATGTCGGGGCGATACAGGCCGACCCAGTCCTTGGCATTGCCGGGGCCGTTGCTGAAGTTGGCAGTAATGGCGTCTCCCACGGAGTAGCGTGCCTTGCTGGTGGTGATGCCCGGGGGATCAACAACGGCAAACTTGGTGTTGGCCATCTGGGTGTAGCCGTCGTTGATGAAGAACCGGGCGACGTATTCGCCGGCGGGCAATCCATCCGCAAAGGTGATCGAGCCCTCGGTCAGGCCTTCGCCGGCGGTCTTGGTGCCGCTCACATAGGCCCAGACGATGCTGCCCACATCACCCGGAACCATGTCCGGCTTGTAGATGCCGACCCAGTCCTTCGGGTTGCCTTCACCGTTCTTGAACGCAACGGTGATCGGTTCGCCGCTCAGGTACACGGCCTTGTCGGCGGCCACAGCCGGGTCGTTCGGGCCCGGGCCCGGTGGCTTGGACTTAACGGCGATGTTGTCTATGGCCCACCACCAGTTGTTGTGCCCTTGATGATCCCAGGTGATGACCACCGATTTCGCCCCTTCCGGATTGTTCAACTCCAGCTCGACCGTGTCGTTGTAGGCAGTCGGCGTGTCCGGGGTGAGTTCCAGCAGCACAACCGGTGCAGCTCCGTCGAAGGAAACCGAAACCGTGCCGCGTTGCGGCTCTTGGCGCCAGCTTGAGTCGTAGACCAACAACAGCTGGTTGGCACCCGCACCGGCGATGTTGATGGGCGGAGTGGATAGTGAAGCGTTGAACTTGGCATCGGCCTTGTCATCGTACTCGTCCGAGTCGGCCACGGCGATGGCGCCGCTGCCCTTGGTGAACAAGGCGCGATCCTGACCGGCGGTGGCGTTCCATGAGACCGGATCGAGGAAGGTCCAGCCGTCGAACTCGACAACATCATCACCACCCGCTGTCGGGCCGTGGTCTTCGCCCAGCGCCATGACCCAACCGGTCGGCGCTGTGGCGGTCCAGTCTGTGCCGTCGCCACCCGACTCGCTGTCAGATACGAACGGGCCAAGCTCAAGGCTATCGAAGTTTTCAACAAAGTAATGTCCTTCCGGCAACACCGACTCAACCGGGGCTGTCGAGTAAACAACGATGTTATCGATGGCCCACCACCAGTTGTTGTGACCCTGATGATCCCAGGCGATGACCACCGACTTGGCACCGGCCGGGTTGGAGATGTTCAGGGTGACCGTGTCGTTGTACGCGGTCGGCGTGTCCGGGGTCAGCTCGAGCAACACGACCGGTTCGCCACCGTCGAAGGAGGCGAGTACCTTGCCTTGTTGCGGTTCCTTGCGCCAGCTCGAGTCATAACGCAAAACGAGTGTGTTTTCCTTCACTCCCAACAGGCTGATCGCCGGGGTGGAGAGGGAGGCATTGAACTTGGCGTCGGCCTTGTCATCGTACTCATCCGAATCGGCCACGGCGATGGCGCCACTGCCCTTGGTGAACTGAGCACGATCCTGTCCCGCCGTGGCGTTCCACGAAACCGGGTCAAGGAAGGTCCAACCGTCGAACTCGACGACATCATCGCCACCCGCTGTCGGACCGTGATCTTCGCCCAGAGCCATGACCCAACCGGCAGGCGTGGTGGCGGTCCAGTCTGTGCCGTCGCCACCGGACTCGCTGTCCGACACAAACGGGCCAAGCTCAAGGCTGTCAAAGTTCTCCGCGAAGAGGGGCTGCAATTCGCCGGTGACCTCGATGTTGTCGATGGCCCACCACCAGTTGTTGTGACCCTGATGATCCCAGGCGATGACCACGCTAGAGGCCCCCTCTGGGTTGTCCATGCGAACGGTCACCGTGTCGTTGTATCCGGTGGGTGTATCCGGGCCGAACACCAACAACGCCACCGGCTCGCCGCCATCGTAGGAAACGGTGACCTTGCCTTGCTGCGGTTCCTGACGCCAACTTGAGTCGTACTTCAGGATCATTGAACCGGCCTTGATCCCGGCGATGGTGATCGACGGGGTGGCAAGTGCTGCGTTGAACTTGGCGTCAGCCTTGTCGTCGTATTCATCCGAGTCGGCCACGGCAATCGCGCCGGTGCCCTTGGTGAACGCGTCCCGGTTTTGACCGGCGGTTGCGTTCCACGAAACTGGGTCGAAGAATGTCCAGCCGTCGAACTCAACGACGTCATCACCGCCGGCGGTCGGGCCGTGATCGTCTGCTGGATTCATCGCCCAGCCCTCCGGCGCAGTGGCGGTCCAGTCGGTGCCGTCGCCACCGGATTCGCTGTCAGAAACAAACGGCCCCAGCTCGAGGCTGTCAAAGTCCTCGGCAAACACAAGCGTTGATCCCGGTTTCAGCAACACGGCCAACTGGGCCGGGTTGCTCGTGGCGGAACCGGCCGAGTTGCTAACTTCAACAGTATATGCTCCAGCATCGGCTTCGCTGATATTGGACAACTCCAAAACAGGACCCTCGATCCCTGAGATTTCAACACCGCCCTTAAACCACTTATAGTAAAGTGGTTCATCGCCGTTGGCTTCAACCTGAAAAACAACACCCTCTCCTTCAGTCGCTTCAATGCTTGTTAGCTGTGTCACAATTCCAGCAGGAGCTTTGCCAACCGTAACCTTGATGTTGTCAATAGCCCACCACCAGTTGTTATGACCTTGATGATCCCATGTTATAACCGCTGTTTTGGCTCCTTCAGGATTTCCGAGTGGCAGCGTCACTGTCTCATTATAGGCAGTTGGCGAATCCGGAGTAAGAGTCAGCAAAGTAATAGGCTCACCACCATCGAAAGAAACTGACACAGTTCCCTGTTGCGGCTCCTGCCTCCAACTTGAATCGTAAACTAGAATTGCTGTTCCTGGAGAAACCCCTTCGAGACTGAATTCAGGGGTTGAAAGTGAGGCATTGAATTTTGCGTCGGCCTTGTCGTCATATTCATCAGAATCTCCAACTGCAACCACTCCGCTACCTTTGGTAAATTGATCACGATCCTGGCCGGCAGTGGCATTCCAAGAAACAGGGTCAAGGAAAGTCCAACCATCAAACTCTGTGACTGCATCACCATCACCAGTTGGCCCATGCCCATCACCACGATTCATGACCCAACCTGTAGGAGTTTCTGATGTCCAGTCAGTGCCATCACCACCGGACTCACTATCTGAAACAAACGGTCCCAGTTCCAAGCTATCAAAGTTTTCAGCAAAAATCGGCTCCGGTTCCCCGGCAAGAATCAAATTGTCGATTGCCCACCACCAGTTGTTGGCCGCATCGAGATATGAGAAGGTAAACTGAACCGTATCTGCCCCTTTGGGGTTATTTAAGACAAGGTTAACAGTTTCATTCTCACTATCAGCATGAAAAAACTCACTTCCAGAATCTGACTCCCAACGAAGAATCTCCTCCAATTCCCCATCATCAAAAGAAACCTCGACAACTGCCTTCTGGCTACCACCACAACATGCATCAGGACGCCAACTTGAGTGAAAGCGGAACACCAGGGAGTTTTCCATTATGCCATCAATTGGAATAGGTCCAGTAGTCATGAAAGTATTCATCGTACCGGCTTCACGCGGCTGATCATCCCATTCATCACCGTCTACAATAGCAGCGGTCCCTAAGGCTTTCTTGAAAAGAGCCCGATTTTGGTTACCTGCAGTTTCGCTCCACCACTTAACATCAGCAAAACTCCAACCTGCCCATTCTGTAACACCATCATTTTCAGGATTGCCTTCCTCATCTTCGAGGCCCTGCCATGCCCATGTGCCCGGAACCTCTTCATCATTAATTGACCAGCCCTCGGGGGAAGCCTTGGTCCAAACCTCTTCTCTAGCCAAACCCTCATCCACATTAGGACCAAGAGTTAATCCCTCAAAATCCTCTGTCCAAATTGTGATACCAAGGCTTGCCTGAACCCCTACGATCACTTCTGAACTTAAAACTTCATCCGCTTCATTGGATACTTTTACACTGTATTTACCTGCATCATCAACCCCCGCTTGCGCCAAAGAAAATTCAGCACTTGTTGCGCCTTCTATCGCAACTGCATTCTTATACCACTGATAGCTAAAAGGTTCCCCCCCAGAAGCAACAACCGAGAGACTAAAGTTCTCTCCTTCATTAACTTCAACGCCCACAGGTTGAGTAACAATGGAAGGAGGAACAGTACCCGCATTTACTACCAGATTATCAATTGCCCACCACCAGTCGTTACCGGCTTCACGCATTCCAAAGGTCAATTTTGCGTTACTTGCCCCATCAGGATTATTGAGTGGCACAGTAACAATTTCATTTTGATTGTGGTCATGGTAGTTTTCGGAATTGGGATCAGACACCCATGTCAACATCTCAACCGGCTCCGCCCCATCGTAGCTCACAAGAATGTAACCCTCCTGATGGTAGTTGCTGTCAAATTCAGGACGCCAACTGGAATGGAATCGCGCAAAGAGCGTACCGGCAGGAATACCACTTACATCAATTTCCGGCGTCGCCATCCAAGTCTTGTACCACTGGTTATCGGCACTGGGAGCATGAGGGGAGTCATCCCACTCATCTGGATCAGCTACCGCGACCACGTTTTTCGCTAATGTAAACTGCGAACGCGTCTGATCCCCTGCGACCTGCACCCACCACTTGTAATCTGCAAAACTCCATCCTGCCCACTCTGAAACACCATCATTATCAGGAAAACCATCTCCGTCTTCATCGGGCTGATAACCCACATGTTCCTCACTATTTCCAGGTACTCCTGAGCGATCCACCTCCCAACCGGCTGGCCCTTCCGCTGTCCAGGCTGCGTCGCTCTGTACCGCCTGTTCGTCCACGTTTGGCCCCAGCTCGACGCTGTCAAAATTCTCGAAATACACTGGAACCTCGAACTGAATTGATTCAGACTGCACACCCTTGGCGCTATCGGTATAAGTCAGCTTTAATTCATACTTGGAAGCAGTTTGCAGCGCATCCACTCCCGCCGCTGATATGGTTAACACGTTCTCGTCAGTCACGATTTCGGTCTCGAGAGATTCACCATTGAGGCTCAGGGAAATGGAATCATTAGTAATGGCTGTATCGCCAGCATTAAGTGTCACAGACAATTCAGTGTCTGCGTTCGCATAAACATCTCCAGGCACCCACTGCTCGACGAAGGATGGTACAGGCGGAAGTTTTTTTGGAATTCCTGCAGCAGTTGCTGTTCCTAAAGCCAAGACCTGACCACTATTGAGAGGTTCATATCTTATCTGAATACTGTTTACGAAAATCTCCTCTGATTCATTGTTATCATCATTAAACAATGTCATCTTCATATCAAACAATGTGTCTAGAGACCATCTCCCATCAAGACTGTCGTCCGGAAAAGTAACTTCACCAACCTTAATCCCATCAATATAAAAATTAGCCCAAAGCTCCTCAATATTAACAACAATCACGATTCGATGCCACTTCTCAGGAGTTAAACTGCCATACTCCAAACCTAAAGCACCTATTCCATTATTTGCACCAATGTAAAACTCTGCATCAGCAGCACCTGCCACAAATTCGTCAGAAACAAGTTCTATGAGCGATTGCTTCTTACCCGCTGAACCTGAAGGAATTAGGACATCCATAACAGCAGTCCAATTGTTGATTGTATCCCCTCCTCCATTACTATCCTCAGTCAAAGGCGCAATGAGTCCTTGGTCGGGATCCAGTTTTCCAATCTTTATTACATTGGCAATTTCTTCTTTTATCGGAGAAATCCCTAACGCATCCGTCGCTCCAAACTGGACTAAATCTGCTGTAGAAACCTCTCCGTCTTCCATATATTCCATGTCCTCACCATGCAAAGCCGATAAATCTCCCTCGCCGAAGTTCCATGTTGCCACGAAAGCATCTTGTGCCTGACCGCCAACTATTCCTGCAAATAAAAGAAGGAAGGAAGTTACCGGACCCACTATGGTTTTTGTGATCATATTTCTAATTTATTTGGATTATTTGCGTATAAGATTTTTCAAAAAACTACCTCAAAGAGAAAATGTGACGAGCATTATTTTATGTGCATTTTCAAGCCCTAA
>WTHH01000367.1 GCA_011523195.1 Verrucomicrobiales bacterium | reverse complement strand
TTTGGTACGGCATCGAGCCGCTCGTCCCGGAAAACCCGTCGCGCGCCATGGAACTGGCGCAGGCCAGCCAACTGCCGTTGGTGACCGAGTACATCGCCCGCCGCGCCGTGGACGCTCGCCAGCTTGAGGCGCTCTCTCAGGCGCTTGGCCAAGCGGAAGGCGACGAGACCATTAACAACATGATTAGCGGACTCAGCGCCGGTTTAAAGGGCTTGCGCGACGTAAAGGCACCCCCCAGTTGGGGCGCGACCTATGCCAAGCTGCAAAATCATCCGTTGGCCACGCCCATCGCGCAGATTCTCGGTGATGCCGGGGCCGTCACCGCCATGCTGGCCACGCTCGACAATGCCAAGGCCAAGCCGGCCGACCGCCAGACTGCACTGCGCGGCCTCGCCTCGCAGGAGCACGACGCCCTCAAGGGCCGCTTGGTTGGCCTGCTCGACGCCAAGGCGCTCCGAGTTGATTCAATTCGAGCCATGGCCGCGTATGACGAGAAGGCATTTGCAAGCGAACTGCTCAAGCGCTACGCCAACCTGAGTGCCGACGACAAGACCGCCGTCGTGCAGACCCTCGCCTCGCGGCCGTCCTACGCGGGCCGCCTGACCGATGCCATCAAGTCCGGCAGTGTGCCGCGCCGCGATATCCCGGCGTACATCGTTCGGCAGTTGCGCCGTGTCGCCGGGCCAAGCTTTGTCGATGTCTGGGGCAAAATCGATTCGCTCTCAGCGGACAAGGAGGCGGCCTTTGCGAAATACCGCACGCTGCTCACCGGTGAAGCGATCACCAAAGGCAACGCCGTAAAAGGCCGCGCCATCTACGAGCGCACCTGCTCCGCCTGCCACAAGCTCTACGGAACCGGCGGAGAGATCGGGCCGGATCTCACCGGCTCGAACCGCGCCAATCTCGACTACATCCTCGAGAACATTTTGAACCCTAGCGGTGACATCCCGGAAGGGTACCAAATGATCCTCGTCACCACCCGTGGCGGACAAACCTACGCCGGCACTTTGGCTAGCGAGAACGAGCAGCAGCTTGTCCTGCGTGTGGTCGGCCTGCCCCCGGTCACCTTGGCCAAGTCCGAGATTCAATCCCGCGAAACCATCCCCACCTCCATGATGCCCGAGGGCCTGATGGCCACGATGAAGGACGGCGAGGTGGTGGACCTCATTACCTATCTGCGCACAACCAAGCAGGTTTGCAATTAATAACGATCACACATGGCAGACGAGTCCACGACAGACCAACCAGATGAGGTGACTATCACGAAGGAGGTTACCCTTCCACCTGCGAAAAAAGATCCCACCCTTCGCCTGTTGTTCTACCTAGCAGTGTTCGGCATCATCATCGAAAGCTCACTCGACCAGTTCATCACCTTCATCCGAGGCGCCGTCGGGATTTAGGTCGACCGTAAACAGGGTCTTGGTTGACGGATAAAAAGTTATTAGTCACAATTTAGCCATGAGCAGTGCAATTGAAAAATTGACTGAAGAGGTCTTGGCGTTACCTGCTGAGTCCGAAAAGAATTTTGGCAGATCAACTCGCCATGAGCCTTCGCGATGATGCTGAGACCGCCTTCCAAAAAAACTGGGCAACCGAAGCCATTCGGCGGAGGGGCGAAGTGGGCGAAGGAAGAGTCAAAACTAACCCCGGGGATGAGGCGTTGGCTCGAGTTCTCCAGTCAGTCACCCAGTGAGATTTGAATTTCATCCTGACGCACTCGAGGAGTACTTGCTTGCAGGTAGCGAACTACTACGGGCAGCAACAGGACGGTTTGCAACAGCGGTTCATCGACAAGGTCGAGTTAACCGGCAAACAAATCTTAAACGATTCCAGGCATTTTCGTTTCTTTAAAAGGATATCCGACGTAGTTTGACCCCCGTATTTCCCTGCGCCGTTTTGTACACCATCGAGCCGGAATTCATCCATATTATCGCTATAACCCATTGTGCTCGTCGGCCGGGTATTGGAAGGGGTGCCTGACTGATGACTGACTCACCGCAACAACGGCACGCTGAATTGGCCGATGAGATTCGTCGGCATGACCGGGCTTATTATGTCGAGGCACAGCCGACGGTCAGCGACCGCGAGTACGATCAGCTTTACCGTGAGCTGCTCGATCTCGAGGCCGCGCGCCCGGAGCTGCGCACGCCCGACTCGCCGAGCCAGCGCGTTGGCGGCGAGCCGATCGACGGCTTCGAGACGGTGCGTCACGCCGTGCCGATGATGAGTCTCGACAACACCTACTCGCAGGAGGAGGTGCGTGAGTTCGTCGAGCGTGTCCAGAAACTGCTACCGGGTGAATCGCTCGACTGGGTGGTTGAACCGAAGGCCGACGGTATCGCGATCAGCCTGCGTTACGAGGGGGGGCAGTTCACCGTTGGTGCCACCCGCGGCGATGGCGTTGCCGGCGATGACGTCACGGCAAATCTGCGTACCATCCGCAGCATCCCGCTCCGACTCCAGCAGCTTGGCCAAGCGCTTGGCCAAGCGGATGCCCCCGCCGTGTTTGAGGCGCGCGGTGAGGTGATCATGACGCGGTCCGGTTTTGAAAAAATGAACCTAACGCGCGAGGCCGAGGGTGAACCGCTGTTCGCCAATCCCCGCAACGCCACCGCCGGGTCGCTCAAACAGCTCGACCCCTCGCTGGTGGCCAGGCGGCCGCTTGACATCGTACTTTACGGCGCGGCGAGGTTACCGGTGGCCCGGAGGTCGATTCGCAGCTTGGCCTGTTCGCCATGCTTGGCCAACTGGGCTTTCGCACACCAGAACACACCTGGCACTGCAACTCCAC
>WTHH01000523.1 GCA_011523195.1 Verrucomicrobiales bacterium | reverse complement strand
GAAAAGGACAGATTCGGTCGCAGACTTTTGCAAACCCTTGGCAATCTCCTCCTCGAGCCACGGTTCCATCGTCACGGCACGCACTTCGTTTTCTTCCGATAAAAACGGCTTCACGATTTCCGAACCCAACACACGCCGCGCCTGCTCAGACAACTCATCCGGGTTTTTCGTCGCAGGAGCGTGATCAGCCACACGTTCGAGGATGCCCACCAAATTTCGGATCGGGATCACCTCGGACAACAGGTTTTGCAATATGCGTTGAATCTGCCCGATGTTCAAAAGGTTAGGCACGAGTTCATTGACCAATGCAGGGTGATCGTCCTTCAGAGTATCGACCAGCACCTGCACATCTTGACGAGTCAAAATCTGATAGGCGTGACGTCGAATTGACTCGCTCAGGTGCGTGACCATCACGGAGGATGCATCCACAACCGTGTAGCCGGCCATCTCAGCGTTTCGCCTCTCTACTTCATCCACCCAGGTCGCCGGCAGCTTGAATACCGGTTCGGTGGTTGGAACACCCTTAAGCACGACTGTACTGTTCGCGGTGTTCATGGCCATCCAATGGCCGGGCATGACTTCGCCAGAAGCGATCACCTGCCCTCTCAACAAGAACTGATACTGGTTGGGGCCAAGCTGAAGACTGTCACGCAGGCGGATGGATGGCACGATGAAACCCATGTCCTGCGCAAATGATTTCCTAACGCCAGTAATCCGTTGCAATAGGTCTCCACCCTTTGCCGGGTCCGCCATGCTGACCAACCCGTAACCAAGCTCAATCATGAGTGTGTCAACCTGAAGCAGTGACTCGAGTGCCTCATCCGGGCTTCCTGCGGCAGCCTCCTTTTTGGCGTCATCCTTTCTTCGACTCGATGCCTTGTTTTCATCATCCACTTTGTCAAAGGCCTCCTTCAGGATGCCTCCCTCGCGAAGCCCATAAGCAATAAACCCGAACAACCCAGCCAAGGCAAAGAATGGGATCATCGGGAAACCGGGAACAAACGCCAGCACGGTCATCGTTCCGCAGAGAATCGACATCACCCGTTGGGAGAAAAACAACTGCTTGCCGAGACTCTGCCCAAGCTCCTGCCGTGATGCAGCACGGGTAACCAGCACACCTGCGGCCGTCGAGGTGACAATCGCCGGAACCTGCGTCAACAACCCGTCACCAATGGTCAGGCGGGTGTAAGTTTCCAGTGCATCAGCGACACCCATCCCATTTTGGAAGACGCCAATCGCCAAACCGCCGATGATGTTAACCAAGGTAACCAAAATGGCCGCGATGGCATCACCCCGGACGAACTTGCTGGCGCCATCCATCGCACCATAAAAGTCGGCTTCCTGCTGCAGCAATCTCCGTTTTTCGATCGCCTCATCGACAGTGATGTAGCCCTTGTCCAACTCAGCATCAATGGATAACTGCTTGCCGGGCATCGCATCCAACGTAAAACGCGCAGCAACCTCAGCGATACGCCCTGCCCCCTTGGTGATCACGGTGAAGTTGATCACGGTCAGGATCAGGAAGATCACAATTCCCACCACGAAATTACCACTGACAACAAACTCCCCGAACGCATCGATCAGGTCACCCGCGTCGGCTTCAGACAAAATCAGACGGGTCGTTCCAACGTTTAGACCTAATCGGTACAACGTAAAAATCAGTAGTAACGTGGGGAATCCTGAAAAATCGGAAGGGTTTTTGAGGAACAGGATCACCAGCAGGATCAACATTGCCAGGGCAAGGCTAACCCCTAGGAGCATGTCCATCACGATCTGATGCACCGGGACGATCAGCACCAATAGGGTGCCGAACATAAAAACCACCAGCGCGAGATCGCTCAGATCCCAGACTCGTTTCAGTTTTTTGTCACCATCTGCCATGGTTTACGCGGGGATCTCCCTTCCTTGTGCAAAGTAACGGAACCGGTTCGTGCGATAAACATACGCCAATATCTCTGCCACAGCTGAGAAGAATTGGAACGGAATCTCCTTTCCGGGCCGACCGAACTTAAAGAGCATTTGTGCCAGTGGTTTGTTTTCAACTAGGGGCACTCCGTTTTTCTCGGCGATTTCACGGATGAGGAGAGCGTTGTAACGAGCGCCCTTGGCCAAGACTTTAGGTGCCTTCATTTTTGCCCGGTCGTATTTGAGAGCCACGGCCAAGTGTGTAGGGTTCGTGATCACAACGTCCGCCTCAGGAACCTCGTTCCACATAGTGTTTTGCATCATACCCATTCGTCGCTTGCGTTGCTCTCCCTTTGAATGCGGATCACCGTCCTGACTCTTCTGCTCATCCTTCACATCCTTGATGCTCATTTTTAAGCCATCCCGAGTGCGCCACCATTGATAGGCATAATCAAGCGCACCAATCACTATCATGGCCAGGAGCACTTTTTTCAGAAGTAACAGAGCCGATTCTGAGATGAAATCCAACACTTGGCCAAGGTAGGACGGATGGTGAAAAACCGGATGATCAATCACACCCCAAACCACGTTCATCAATAACCCAACTACAACAACAAGTTTAATCATGTTGATCAGGAATTCCCCCCATGATTTCCAACTGAAGATTTTTTGTAGGCCGTTGATCGGGTTGAATTTATTTAAATTCCACTCGACCGCTTGGGGCGAAAACTGAAACTTTACTTGGGTTCCCGCCGCGAGAATTCCAACGAACATCACCCCAAGCAGAAACGGCAGCACTAGATCTCCCAGCAAATCTAAGAATTCTCCCAAAAAGCCCTGAAGCGATGTCGTCGTCATCTTAAGTTTGCCTAAATCTGCATAGATGTG
>WTHH01000055.1 GCA_011523195.1 Verrucomicrobiales bacterium | reverse complement strand
TTGGAAGGGTTGCCCCACGGGGCGGTGAGTTTTTGGATCGGGTCGTTTTCGTTGCTCATTGGTTGAATCGTTTTTTGGATGCGGCAACCCTCCCCCGATGGCCGGGCCGAGGCAAGGGCAATCCGTGTCCGGGCGCGCTTGGCCAAGAGGCCACAAACCGCTTGCCGTTGGCCAAGCGCTTGACCAAGCTCCCGCTTCCTTTCATGAGAGTTGATTCTTTTTTCTGCCATCGGGCGGCGCTTGGCCAAGCTGGGTGTCGCATGAAAAAGTCACTCAGATTCTTGTTGTTGGTGGCGCTTGCGCTTGGCCAGGCGCTGTCGGCTTGGGCGCAGCAGCGGGCACCAGTCAAGCGGCCGAACATCCTGATGATCGTCGCCGATGACATGAACTGGGATTCTCCCGGCTGTTTCGGCGGCGCGGCACCGGAGATCACACCAAACATCGACGGCTTGGCCGCCGCCGGGATGCGATTTGAGCACGCCTATGTGAACATCGCTGTCTGCACTCCGTCGCGCAGCGTCATGCTCACCGGGCTGTATCCCCATAACAACGGTGCGGAAGGCTTTCAGCGAATCCGGCCGGGTACGCCAACGCTCCCGGCGATCCTGAGCGAGGAGGGTTATTTTTGCGGCACGGTGGGCAAGCCGCTCCGGCAGCAGGATGTTTTTCACTGGTCGGTGGTGTACCGTTGGCAGGGCACCGGCGACGAAAACAAGTGGGGCCGTGACCCCGGTCAGTATCGCCGGTTCGCGCGTTCGTTTTTTCAGATTGCGGCAGAGTCGCAGCAGCCGTTTTTCCTGATGGCCAGCTCGCATGATCCGCATCGACCCTACGGTGGAGGGGTGTCGGGCGATCGTCACTTCGAGCGGGCCGCCTCGTCGCGCAAATACCGACCGGACGAGGTGAAGGTACCCGGTTTTCTGCCGGATCTGCCGGACATCCGAAAGGAGATGGCCGGCTACTGCACCTCGACGCGGCGGCTCGACGACATGGTTGGAGTGATCCTCAATGAATTGGCTGAGGCCGGACGGGTTGACGACACGATCGTGGTGTTCCTGTCCGACCACGGCATGTCCGCGCCGTTCGCCAAGACGAACTGTTACGTGGAGAGCACACGTACGCCGTTGATCGTTCGCTGGCCCGGCGCGGTTGCCGCGAATCAAGTCGACCGACGGCACATGATCTCGACGGTGGACCTGCTGCCGACTTTGCTCGAGGCGGTTGGCCTGCCAAGTCCCGACCGCCAGGACGGGCGTTCGTTCCTGTCGCTGCTCAAGGGTGGAACGCAGTCCGGTCGCGATGCAGTCTTCGTGCAGTTTCACCATATTCACGGGCGCAAACCGTACCCGATGCGCTCGGTGATCACCCGCGATCATGTCTACGTTTTCAACGCGTGGTCCAACGGCAAACGCACCTACAGCGCTGAGCCAATGGCCGGCCTGACGTACCGGGCAATGAAGCGTGCGGGCGAAAAAGACGTGCGTCTGTCCAAGCGCGTGCACCACCTCGAGTACAGGACGGTCGAGGAATTTTACGACCTCAAAGACGATCCATTCTGTCTGAAAAACTTGGCCGCCGACCGACCCGCGGCGATGAGCGCATTCCAAAAACAATTGCGGGACTGGATGGTGCAGTACGGCGACTTCGCGCTGGAGGCGTTCGACCAACGCGACTCACCTGCCGCGCTGGAGAAGTTCATGAAGGACTACACCGAGCGCTCGGGCAACGAGGTCGAGGCGCTCAAACCGTACGAGGAGGCCAAGCGTTACCGGTTCTGACCGATGAAACCATTCGCATTCCCGGGGCAACACGAATACGACGGCCAGGCGTTTCCTCTAGGGATCGATGTTGCGGCGGAGTCGCTGGACGAAGCCTGCGCCTGGGCGACCGGCGCGGCGCCGGAACTCTCCCAATTGGCGGGTGAGCATGGCGCAGTGTTGGTGCGGGGTCTGCCCTTGGCCAAGCCGGAGGAGTTTGATGCAGTGGTAAGCGCGCTTGGATATCCCAACTTTTCCTACGCGAACTCGTTGTCCAACGCCTACCGAATCAACCACACACCACGTGTTTTTTCTGCCAACGAGGCCCCGGCGGACGTCACCATCTTTCTGCACCACGAAATGGCGCAGACCCCATTTTATCCGTCCAAGCTGATCTTCTTCTGCCAAGTTGCCGCCGGTCAGGGCGGTGCCACGCCGGTGTGCCGTTCCGACATTCTTTGGGAGCGACTCAAGGCGGAGCACGGGATGTTCGCGGCGGATTGCGAAACCAAGGGGCTCCGCTACACCAACGTCATGCCGGGTGAGGCCGATACCGAGTCCGGAATGGGGCGCAGTTGGCAAAGCACCCTAAGCGTCGACAGTCGCAAGGCGGCCGAGGTGCGCTTGGCCAAGCTCGGCTACACGTGGGAATGGCAGGCCAACGGCGACCTGTCCGTCACCACTCCTGTGCTTCCCGCTGTGCGCCGCCTAACCAATGGCCGCTCCAGTTTTTTCAACCAACTCATCGCGGCGTTCAAAGGCTGGAAGGACACCCGCAACGACCCGGCGCGAGCGATCCATTTTGGCGATGGCAGCCCGCTGACTCCGGTAGACGTCGCCGCAGCCAGCGCCATCGCCGACGAGTTGACATTCGACATCCTGTGGCAACCGGGCGACATCGCGTTGGTGGACAACTTCGTCGCCATGCACGGCCGCCGCACCTTCAAGGGCACCCGCAAAGTCCTCGCCTCACTCGTGGCGTGATGATCAAAATGCTTGGCCAAGCGCTTGGCTGACTCGCCCCTTACCCCTGTCCCC
>WTHH01000163.1 GCA_011523195.1 Verrucomicrobiales bacterium | reverse complement strand
GTCACCATGCTTGCACGGATTCTGATCGCTTCGGTCGCCGACTTGGCCAAGCGGGCGATGGCGACTTCAGTTGCAGTTGGGCTTGCCAAAGCGGCGTTGGCAGCCAAGCCGAACATCGTGTTCATACTCGCCGACGACATGGGCTACGGCGATGTCCAGGCGTTGAATTCGCGATCCAAGATTCCCACGCCGCACTTGAACCGCTTGGCCAAGGAGGGAATGACGTTCACCGATGCGCACTCGCCCTCCGCGGTTTGCACGCCCACGCGATACGCCGCGCTGACGGGCCGGTACTGCTGGAGGTCGAAACTCAAGCGCGGGGTTCTCAACGGCTACGGGGCACCATTGCTGGAGCCAAATCGGGAAACGGTCGCTGGTATGTTGCGCAAGAATGGCTATCACACGAGCGTTGTCGGCAAGTGGCACCTTGGGTTGGGATATCAAAAGAATGCGGGTGGAGAGCTTGACTACGCCAAGCCGATTACAGACGGCCCGAATCAGCACGGGTTCGACTACTCGTTCATCATCCCGGCATCGCTCGACTTTCCACCGTACATTTACATCAAGGACGGAACCATCACCGAACTACCCACCGTGAAACAGCCAGCGGTTCGTTTTCCCGGGTACCTGCGCAGCGGCCCGCGTCAGCCCGGGTTGACGATGGACGACTGTCTTGACGACCTCACGAAGGAGGCCGGCCAGGTGATCCGCGATCGTGCCAAGGGCAAACAGCCATTCTTCCTCTACTTTCCTCTTACGGCCCCGCACAAGCCGGTGCAGCCTCATCCGCGTTTCATCGGCAAATCCAAACTGGGCCTGTACGGCGACTTTGTGATGCAGGTCGACTGGACGGTCGGCCAGGTGATGCAGGCGCTCGAGTCGGCTGGTGTGGAGAAAAACACGCTGCTGATTTACACCAGCGACAACGGCTCGTTCATGTATCGCCGAGGCGCTGACGAGACGGGAGATCACGTCAGCGACTCAACGGTGCAGGCGTACAACGAGAAACATCACACCGCCAATGGCGATCTACGGGGCACCAAGGCGGATGTGTGGGAGGCTGGGCATCGCGTACCGTTTTTCGCGCGTTGGCCCGGCGTAATCGAGGCCGGTTCGACCTGTGAGAAAAACACAGCTCATGTTGATCTGTTTGCTACCTGCGCGGAGATTGTTGGCGGCACGCTTTTAAAAAACTCAGCAGAGGACAGCTTCAGTTGGCTGCCGCTGTTCAAGGGTGGTGATTGGAGTCGGCCGCGTGCGCCGGTAATCAACCACAGCGCTGCTGGCATGTTTGCGTTGCGCAGCGGCAAGTGGAAACTGATCGCCGGCAATGGTTCCGGAGGCCGTCAGGCGCCCAAGGGCAGGCCATTCCAAAAACCATTCATGTTGTTCGATCTTCAGGCTGATCTCGGAGAGAAAAACGATTTGGCCAAGGCTAAGCCGGAGTTGGTCGAGGAATTGACGGTCAAGCTCGAGTCGATCCGCTCAAGTGGCCGCAGCCGCTGATCAACTAGTCGGGAGCTGCCGGTCGAACCACGCTGCGCTGTCGGCGGGCAACGACCGCTTGGCCTGCTTGGCCTGCTTGGCACGCTGATAGGCAACCGGGTCGAAGATGCCGGGAGCGCGCTTGGCCTTCGCCGCGTTTTCCTTGTCCTTTTGGGCCTGAATGAGGGCATCCCGATCCAGCGATTCCCCGCTCATCTCGGAGGATAGGGCGGCGATGTTCGAGATGGTATCGCCGACTGCCGAGGGTTGCCGGCGTTCATCGACGCGGTCTCCCGGGCGTTTCATAAATCTGGAAATCAGGCCCATATTGCTGGGGCAACCATCCGTTTCAACGCGTAAATGTCAAGGGTTCGGCCTCAGCAAATACGGGCTGTTTTCTTTTTGACTTGTTAGGGAGGGGGGAAAGCGACAAGTTGCTCGACCCGACGGATTGACTCCGCGGAATCGCATTTAAAGTAATGAAAAAACTAATCACACTTCTCTTCGTGCTTGGGCTGGCCTTCGCGCCACAGGTTCAGGCCTCACTAGCAGACAAAATCGCCGAAGCCGAAGCCGAATGGATTGTCGGCTCTTGGGAAGCTGACCTCGATGGCAACAAGGTTTCCCTCTCCTTCAATTGGGCCATTAAGGATCACGTGCTCGCATTCCACTTTAAGGGCAACAACAGTGAGTCCTACAGCCTGATCGCGCTGAACGCCGAAACCGATGAAGTCGAGCAGACCGGCTATGATAATAAGGGCAAGAAGAGCAAGGGCTCATGGGGGCCGAAAGACGATATGCCGATGATGACTCTCACTAGCAAGGATGACAACGGCAATGACAGCACAATGGGCGTTGCGTTTCGTCGTATTGACCAGAACAATATTGAGTTGCAGATTTATCGTGTGGACGCCGACGGTAACTTGGGTGATTTCTCCGAGTTCGCTTTCGAGATGAAGCGGGTCAAGGCCAAGAAATAATTTCAACCGCAATAAAACGAAAAGGCTCCCAAAACACGGGAGCCTTTTTTTATTAGCCAAGCGCTTGGCCAAGCGGAGTCGTCGCTACCCCTTGTCGCGAAGAAAGCCCGCAGCTGTCTCCAGCACTTGGGCGACCGTTGGCAGGCAGCACATACGCTTGGGTTCAGGCTGAATGCACTCACCTGTGCCTCCATGCCATGATTGGCAAAACTGTTTCTCGCAAGGTGCGTGCATGACCGTCGTGTTGGCGTTAGGTTGGTTGTCGCGAAAGCGGGTGCGAAAGCGCGGGTCGATGTCGGTGAAGATAGCCAGTACATGAGTATCCGTGCAATTT
>WTHH01000521.1 GCA_011523195.1 Verrucomicrobiales bacterium | reverse complement strand
TCCTTGGCCTCCATGTCCAGCGCAGCCTGTTCCTCCAAAACCGGGTTGATCTGAAGCTCCTGATCCACCATCGCCTTGAGTTCAAGGGTCGGTGCCTGAAGAAGATTGAGGGACTGCTGAAGCTGTGGCGCCAACACTTGATTGAGCGACATCTTCTGTGACATCTGGAATCCCTGCTGCGCCACGGGCAAACATTAAATCCACCCGCCAATGACCACAAGTTGAAAAAGGCATAAAAAATGCTTTTGACAATTCCGTGCCACCTTCTCTTCTCCTGTTCGATTGTGAACAACTTTTTTGCATCCTCGCGTTGATGCGCTTGCCCAAGCCCATTACGCTGCCCCGGTGCCAACGAGGTTCACGGTTTTGGGGAGTGGTTCCGGTGGAAACGCCTCCTTTATTGAGACAGACCAGACACGACTGCTGGTCGATGCCGGGCTGAGTGGCCGGCAAATCCGCCTCCGGCTTGGCCAGCTTGGCCGCTCACCCGAGACCCTCGATGGCATCCTCCTCACCCACGAACACACCGACCACACGCAGGGCCTCAAGGCACTCTGCAAGAAACTAGATGTGCCGGTTTACTGCAACCGCTTGACCGCGGACGAGCTGCGGTTTCGGGTGGAAACCCCGCTCGACATAAGGCAGTTCGTCACCGGTGAACCGTTCGAGATCGGCGACATGCAGATTGAGAATTTCTCCGTGCCACACGACGCACAGGATCCGGTCGGGTTTCACATCCGCACACCCGACGGTAGCGTTGGCATCCTGACCGACCTTGGCCAAACCACCCGACTAGTGTTGGAGCGAGTGCGCGGTGCCAATGCCCTCTTTATCGAGGCAAACTACGATCTCAATCGGTTACAGGAAGACACCCGCCGCCCTTGGGCCATCAAGCAACGCATCATGAGCCGGCACGGCCACCTCTCAAACGGGGATGCCGCCGAGGCCATCGAGACCCTTGCCAACGGCACGCTGCAAAACGTCGTTCTGGGCCACTTGAGCAGCGACTGCAACACCCCGGAGATTGCACGGAACCGTGTCGCCGAGGCGCTTGGACAAGCGGGCATCAACGACATCGGCATCACCGTCTCAACTCAGGGCGAACCCACCGAGACAATCACCCTCTAGCCAGCGCTTGGCCAAGCGCGGCTCAGTCGCAACGACCGCAGTTGCCGGGGTTTCCGGAACAACTCGGCGGCGCCGTATCCGGTACGCCACCGGTCGCCGCAAAAACAGACAGCTCCTTTTTCATTCGGCGCGAACCGCAGTGCGGACAATTCGGCGCACTGGATTCACTGCTCGAACGCATCAGATGCTCGCTCGTCTTGCGACACTTCCTACAGGTGTATTCAAAGAGAGGCATCGGAGGGGGACGTTAAACTTCAGGTGTCCGGCCGGCGTCGACCACTTCAAAAATGTACCCATTGATGTCGCGGAAAAAGAATCGCTCAAACGGCGTCTCGCGAATCGGGTCAATCAATTCTGCTCCCCGCTCGGTCAGGCGTTCCTTTAACGCCGGAAAGCCATCGACCGGATACTCCACGGCAAAGTGACGACCGAACTCCCGCTCGAAATCGGACGGCTCGAAGTCCGGCACTCGTAGCAGGTGCAACTCCTGCCCGGGGGTGATTCTCAGCCAAGCGGCGTCGACCTCGACATTGTCCGGACGGGCGATCGGTTGCCAGCCAAGTGTCTCTGCGAAAAAATCGCGCGTCGCGATGACGTCCCGCGTGGCAAGGGTGAAGTGAGCGATGCTCATCGATCAGGAAATCGGGTAGTCCTCGATCTCAGCGGTCACGCAGATTTGCACTGCGGCGTTGAGCGGCATTTCGTCGATGCCTACCGCCAGCCGCGCGTGGCGGCCCCGCTCTCCGAAAACGGACCGGATCAGTTCTGAAGCGCCATTGAGCACCTGCGGATGGCCACGAAAACCGGGTGCGGTGTGCACGTAGCCGTCCACCTTCACGATCTGTCGGACGCGATCGAGATCGCCGGCGGCAGCCTTGAGCTGTGAGATCGCATTGATCGCGCACTGGCGTGCAGCCTGATAACCCTGATCCTCCGTGATCTCAGCGCCGCACTTGCCGGAGAACGCGAGTTCCCCGTTTTTCCAAGGCAATTGCCCGGAGGTAAGAATAAGATTCCCGGTACGCATCCAAGGCTCGTAGGCTGCCACGGCCGGTGGTGGTGGCGGTAGCTGGATACCGAGTTCCATTAGTTTTGCTTCAACACTCATGTTAAAAAATCGCTTGGTTCATTTGCCCCGTCAATTGGCTATTTGAAAAACGCAGGGAACTGGGACTTGGTCGCTGCTATACCGCGGCTGATGTAATCGAGATCGCCGGCGATGCTGAACAACTGGCAGCCAAGCTCGCGACACTTGAGCGCGAATTTCTCTGTCTTGGACAACACGCCCCACGGCTTGCCGTTGGCCTTGGCCGCAGCGGCAATGCGTTCAATCGCGGCAAGCACATGCGAATCCATCGGGTTGCCCGGTTTGCCGAGGTTATTCGACAAATCGCTCGGCCCGACGAACAGGCAGTCCACCCCTTCCAAGGCGGCAATTCCCTCGACGCACTCCACCGCCTCGGCAGTCTCGATCTGGATCACCGTCCATCGGTCGCGGTTGCTGTCGGCCACGTGCTGCGGCGCCGGCTTGGCACCAAACTCCGCTTCATAACTCCCGAGGAACAATCCGCGCTCGCCTTCCGGGTGATATTTCATCCAGCGCAACAATTGCTCCACCTCAGCCAGGCTGCGAACCTGCGCCATCGCCTCCGCCACCACCCGCATCTCCAAAGCCCTA
>WTHH01000346.1 GCA_011523195.1 Verrucomicrobiales bacterium | reverse complement strand
ATGCCGGCGTGCTGATCCCATGCGAAAACCGCGCCTCATCGGTCTACCGCAGACTGTTCCTGCAGGGTTCCGAGGAGGAAATCGAGCGGCAGGTGCGCAAACTTCAACTCGGTGAAAGCATCATGGACACCCTCGCGCAGGAATCGAAGGCGTTGACGCGCCGGCTCAGCGCCGCCGACCGCGACCGGCTCGATCAGTACACGACGGCCGTCCGGGAGGCCGAGCGACGCCTCGTCATGGCCCGCGCTTGGGAACGCAAGCCCAAACCGGCCGCACCGATGGGCATGCCGTCCGACCCGTCCAACCGCAACGCCTTCATGCAGATGACCCGGCTGATGTACCAGATGGCGCGGCTGGCGTTCCAGACCGACTCCACCCGTTGCGTCACCCTGTTGATGGATGGCAACAATTCGCCCGCGATCAAGGTCGCAGGCACGAAGATCACCGACGGCTACCACAACCTGTCGCACCACGGCATGAACAAGGATAAGCTCACGCAGCTCGACGCCATCGACCGTGAGCAGATGAAACTTCTCGGTGAATTGATCCGTGACCTGAAAAACGTTGAGGAGGCCGAAGGCAACCTGCTGAAAAACACCGTTGTGATGTACGGCAGCAACTTCGGCGATGCCAACAAGCACACCACGACCAACATGCCGGTGCTCGTCGCGGGCGGGCGGTTAAAGCATGGCCAGCACTTGGCCTTCGACCGAACCAACAACTATCCCCTGCCCAACCTCTTCGTCAGCATTATGCAGAGCATGAACCTGCCGGTAGACAAATTTGCCACCAGCACCGGGACCATGCAGGGCCTTCTTCCCGCCTAGGCAAAAGAGCTTTACTGAACGGGATTTTGGATTGCCCTCTAGTCCTCCTCTGTTAACGCTCATGCCTAATCAGCAACCGAAAAGATGACAAACATACAGTTTGCGAAGCGCAATCATGGCGCCTTTACTCTGATCGAGTTGCTAGTCGTGATAGCCATCATCGCAATCCTTGCAGGGTTGTTGCTCCCTGCACTGGCCAGAGCTAAAGGTAAAGCAACCGGGATCAGCTGCATGAACAATCTCCGGCAGATGAGTTTCTCGTGGACAATGTACACTGATGATAACGACGACAAACTGGTACCCAATGCAATCTACGCCAACCGGCGAAATTCCTGGGTACAGGGTTGGCTGAACTACTCGCAGTCCGTTCCGGATAACACCAACACGGTCTACCTGATGCAAAGCAATCTTTGGCCGTACCACAAGAGTCTCGGAATCTGGAAATGCCCGGCAGACAAAAGCACTTCGCGCCACGGCAGGCGTGAGTTGCCGCGTGTCCGCAGCATCGCGATGAATGGTTTCCTAAATCCGCCCAGCCTGCAGCAGTGGCAGGCAGGCTATCGGCCGATGCGCAAACTCTCGGACGCCGCCGGCAAACCTATGAGTGAAATTTACGTCGTGCTCGACCAGCGCGAGGACCGGATCAACAACGGGTTCTTCGCCGTGGACATGAACGGCTACAATCCTCGTAACCCGAACGCCACGCGCTGGGTGGATTACCCGGCTCATTACCACAACAACGCCGGCGGAGTGACGCTGGCGGACGGCCATGCGGTGATCAAAAAGTGGGTCGATCCGCGAACCTCAGTGCCAATCCGCAAGGGCGTCAGTATCCCGATCTTCGTGTCGTCGCCCAAAAACGCCGATATCCTATGGCTACAGCACCGCTCCGCTCCGCCCAAGCCAAGCCGTCGCTGACCACGCTAGGCCAAGCGCAAAACAGACTCGTTTCGACCGGCCAACTGTGGCTCAATTCGCGCAGACACTGTTCCTGAGCGTGAGATTACTATCCATTTTTTCGATATGGTTGACCGGGACTTTGGCGTTCGCCGCGGAGTCCTCGTTGAAACTGACAAAGGACGATGTCGTGGTGTTCCTCGGCGGCACGGACATGGTGCGCGCGCAGCGCAGCGGCCATCTCGAGACGCTGCTCACGGCGAATTTCAAAAACGACCTCCCAAAATTTCGCGACATGTCATGGGAGGGCGACACGGTGTTCGCGCTGGGCACCGAGATCGACCGTTGGCGCAGCGGCGGTTTTCGCGGCATCAAGGGGCTGGGCAACCTCGAGACACAGTTGGCCACCGTAAAGGCCACGGTGGTGATCGTTCAGCTTGGCAAAAACGAGGCGTTCGCCGGTGACGAGGGAGTCGAGGCATTCATCAAGGGAAGCGACAAATTGTTCGGCAGGCTGCGCGGAGAGGATCGACAATTGATCGTCCTCTCGCCGTCGCCGTTTGAAGAAGCCGACGACCCACTCTACCCCGACCTGCGTAATCGCAATGATGATCTTCGGCGCTATGTAAAAGCTCTACGTGTCGCAGCAAAAAAACATGAAGCAATATTCGTGGACCTATTCACCGATGCTAGGAAGACTTTCACCAAAAACGGCCTGCACGTGGCGCCGAAAAATCAAGCGGCATTTGCCCTCCACATCGGAGCCGCGCTTGGGATCGAGCGTGCCAACGGGTTCGAGGGGCTCGACGACCTGCGACTCTCGGTGCGCGAGAAACATCGGCTATGGTTCGACTACTGGCGGCCGGCCAACTGGAAGTGCCTGTTTGGCGACGACAACCGGCGTGTGTTCAGCATCGGCAACCAAAAGAACGTTCCCAGTATTCGCGATGAGCGTGAAAAGATTCCCGCGCTGATTGATGCCGCGGAAGAAAACGTGGCCGCCGTGGCCAAGGGCTTGGCCAAGCCAAGAATTGCCACTCAGATTCCGTTGCCGCCCCCCACCCCGGCCGCCCCACCGGCAGGGGAATGT
>WTHH01000039.1 GCA_011523195.1 Verrucomicrobiales bacterium | reverse complement strand
GGCCACGTGCAGGGTGCCGAGGATTTTTTCATCCTGAATGTCGCGGCCGGACACCGGCAGTTCCTGTGTGCCGAAACCAAGTTCACCCAGTTCGCCGGTGACCGGGTCACTCGCCAGTTTCGCGTTATGCTCGTCAATGATTGTCTGCTCGCCGCGGAGGAGGGTGGCGTTGACGATTTTTCCGCCCTTGACTGTCTGCAGGCCAAGCGTGCCGTCGGCGTACTGCATGACGAATCGGCCCTCGCCTCCAGTCGGGACGAAGTACACTTCGCCGGCCGGGAGGTTGGCCACGTCTGGCTCGTCGACGAGACAGATGCCATGGCTTTTTTGCGCCTCCTGTTTGCCGCACTCGAGATTGAGGGTGTGGGTTTCGTCGCCGTACTGGAAATCGATTTCGAAATGATCGGCCCGTGTCAGGGCGCGGCGCAGTTTCTCCGCGTCCTTGCTGACCTCGTTATAATCTACGGCTAAACCGCTACCCAAGATGATATCGTTAACTCCATGTAGAGTTGCTCCACGAAAGCCGATGCGCTTGGCAAACGCTGTTAGAGGGGCAGTGGCGGAGTAGGTTGAAATGCAGAGTATAATGTCATATTTTTCGTATACATCTCGTTCTAAGCTTATTTCATTACCTTCCTTTGTTACTGCTGAAGCAGGTAAGTCAAGGTTACTACCACCAGTTTCCATGTAGGCAAACATCTCACCTCCAATTAAGTTGAGATCATCCATCACTCCATCATGTAAAGATTTATAAAATGAATCGTGCGCGTGTTTTTGAATCGAAAACTCAGGATAATTAATGAATTCGAAATTATTAAATAATTTTAGATCTGGAAGATCAATTAAGATACAGATTTTTTCGCCGATCTTCGGCCTAAAAGTATTTTTAATTAGTCGGGTGAGAGAAAATTCCGGAAATGTTCTAGATTCCATAAGCTAAACTATCAATCAGACAAAAATCGGCAAATGTGAGAATTGTTACTTTGGATCGAGGTTTTGCTTCAGCTCCTCGTCGGTGACGGTGGACGGCACGCCGTTCTTCGGCACCTTGGCCTTGGCGATCCATAGCAGCCCATTGAGGACGGCCTTGCGGTAGTTGTCGTTGCCCCAGTTTTGGTGCTTGTGCCCTCCGGTGAAGCCAAAGCCGCGGCCGCCGTTCTTGCGGACGTACGACCACATCATCGTCTCCGGCCGGCCCTTCTCGGCTTGGATGTGCTTGTACGGGCCCTTGGGCCAGACGTACGGGCCGTTGCGTACCTTATCACTGGGCGTGGCAACGAGGATCGGGGTGATCTTGCCGACGCCGTCCTTGCGGAAGCGCATGTTGAAGTACCACTCGTCCACCACCTTGAAAGGCTTGACGCCACGGGCGATCGGGTGACTGGGAAAGGTTTTGAAGTCCGGCGCCCACATGGGGTTCACCGAGAAGGCATGCTCGTAGTAGCCGCCTATCCAGTCCTGCATGTACTGCCCGGGATCGCCCTTGGGCACCTCCACGCCGTAATGCGCACAGCCGATGCCGATGCCTTTTTTTGCGAGGCCGTCGATGAGCTTGGCTCGATCTTTCTGGATGGCCGGGTGGCCGCCGCCGCCGTCGGCGTATATTAGCACGGCGTCGATGCCCTCGAATGCTGCGTCGTCCTTGGGCCAACCGAAATCATGCACCTCAGCCTTGATACCCTTGATTTTATTGAGGCATTTCTGCAGGAGGAGGGATCCGGCACGAAACTCATGGTCGCCAGGGCCGTGGCTGGGGCGGCCGGCGATAAGCAGGATTTTTTTGTTAGCGGCAAGACCGCTTCCGAGCCCGCTCAGCAGGAGGGCGGCGGCCAGCAATGCATTTTTTACGGCAGAGTGCATGCGGGGAGGGAACGCCATTTTGGCAAAAAAATTAAGCCAAAAATCGCTTGGCCAAGCGCTGGGGGGCGGGTAGGTTGCCCGACCGGCTTGGCCGGATGTGACATGTTTTGGGGTACTCTCATAGGTGTTTTGGTGGTCGGTGTCATTGGCGCCGACATGATCTTTGATATGGAAGATCCCGACTTTTTGGCAAACACCTTGAAGGAAATTGCCATAGGCGGCGGTATCGGTGTGGCCGTTGGCTTAGCCCTGTTCGTCTACGTTGCAGGCTTGGTTTACGGCATGTCCACTGCCAATGGTCGCAAGACCCTGATGGGGCTGGGATTACTCACATTGATGCTCGGTCTTGGTTCTTTTTCCTATGCCAATGAGGTCGGCGCGATTGTGCCGCTCCATCTGCTTGTCGGGCTTTTCGTCACGCCGGAGCCCCCTGAGGTTTTGGAGTACTCAGCGTGGTACGGGATTCCGTACCTGATCAACGCCGGCCTGATGTGCAAGCTCGGTTCCTTCAAGGAATAGCCTTCTATCATGGGGTGCCGTTCCCATGACTGCCATCAATATAACTTATCCCGCCCCCGTTCAAAGCCTGTACGTGCATGTGCCGTTCTGCGCCACGAAATGCGATTACTGTGCCTTTTACTCCGAGGCATCCGGTGGGGAACAGATGAACCGCTACGTCGATGCGCTCATTCGTGAGATGGAGTTGGTCGCCTCGTCCGTGAAACCGCGAACGGTTTTCTTTGGCGGCGGCACTCCCTCGATCCTCAGTCTGCAACAGTGGCAACGCATTCTCACGGCGATGGAGCGGCTCGACCTGCTCGGCGCCGACGAATGGACGATTGAGTGCAACCCTGCCACTGTGTCCACGGACAAGGCCAGCCTGTTTCGACAATACGGTGTGAACCGCATTTCGATGGGCGTGCAGTCGCTCGATGCAGACCTGCTCGTTCGCCTTGGCCGCATCCACTCGCGCGAAATGGTGTTCAAGTCGTTCGACCGGTTGCGCGGAGCGGGGTTCGAAAACATCAACATCGACCTCATGTTCGCCATTCCCGGCCAGACAATGGAGACGTGGCAATCGACCATGGATGAGGCCATCGCACTCGGTAGCGAACATCTCTCCTGCTACGAGGTCATCTACGAGGAGGACACCCCGCTGTACGAGCAACTTCAGGCCGGCGAATTTGATGTCGACGAGGCGCTCGCCTGTGCGATGTACGATCGCTTGATCGACACCGCCGCTGCCGCCGGTTTCTCCCAGTACGAAGTTGCCAACTTTGCTCGGCACGAAGGCGAGCCAGACCCAGAGCTGCCATCGCGTGCCTGCCGTCATAACATCAATTACTGGCGTGGCGGCGCGTGCCAGGCGCTTGGCCCAAGCGCCTCTGGATTCGTCGACGGTCGCCGGATTCGAAACGTGGCAAACACCGAGCGCTATTGTGAGCAACTCGAGCTTGGCCAACGCGCCCATGAGTCAGTCGAGCAGCTTCCCACCCTGGGCAGTGCCGGCGAGACAGCGGCGTTCGGCCTGCGGATGAACGCCGGCTGGCCGTTCGACTTGTTCACGCAAGTCACCGGGCACGACCTCCGCAACGAGTGGGAGGGGGACATGCAGCGCGCGGTCGATGCCGGCTGGGGTGTACAGGCAGCGGAGCGCTTTCACCTCACCCGCGAGGGTCTCCGCTTCGCCGACACCATCGCCGAGTGGTTCATCCGGCTGGAGGAATAACCATCTAAAGCTGAGCCGCTGGTGGGGACGGCTGTCCCAGCTGTCCTCAATTGGTCTCCGCTGCTTGGTCAAGTGCGGACGCAAAAAATCAACGTTCTTTCGACGAGTCTACGGGGCCTTCACGGCGTGATATTTACCCACTACCGGAGCGGCCAACTTTGTGGATTCGCCGTTGGGCCATTGCACCTCGACCTCTTCCACGGCATCCGCTTGGCCAAGGCCGAAGTGGGCAATTGGCGCGTGCTGGGAGCGGTATGAGTCGCCGTTAACGATGTAGCGCCACTGGTCTCGGCCGTTGGCCCTGAGCCGGACTCTGGTGCCGTTGAGCGATGGACAGCTCTTGCTACGCGAAAGATGAACGCCGATCCAATTGTTGTCGCTGGGCCAAAGGTTGCGCGCCATCAGTAGGCCCTGCGTGCCCGGTTCCGGCCAGACGGAAAAGTGAGTAAAAATGAGGTCGAGCCGTCCGTCGCCGTCGATGTCGCCGCTGACCACGTTGCGCGAGTCGATCTCGTGTGAGGTGTTCATTAGGAACGCCACTTCATCCAAGTTTTCGTTTTTGCGGTTGAGCAGTAGCTTGTTTTTTTCGTAGCCGCCGTACGAGTAACCGGCACCGTACAGTCGGCTTGAGGTGCTCCGGAAGTAGACCTCCATCGCGGGGTTGGCCTGGGAGTTGGCGTGGTAAATGTCGTGGCACCAAAACTGGCGATCGTAGTCCTTCACCGACTCGCGGCTTTTGTGTCCGTTGGCGATGAACAGGTCAGTGTCTGCATCGTTGTCTGCATCGAACGAGGTCACGCCCCACGACCAGCCGGTGTTGGCGACTCGATCGCCCATCGGGCGTTGTTCAAATTTCTGGTCGCCACCGAAGTAGAGCCGGTTGCCAAACGTCAGGTCATCGAGCCGGTCGAAGTAATGACGATGCGTGGGCGGTTGCAGGTTCATGGAGAGCACCCGCTCGGCTGTCCATGAGTTCATGCCAATCATGATCATGTCCAGTTTTCCGTTGGCATCGTAGTCGGCGAAACTGTGAGCCATCCCAAAGCCGAAATGATTGTCGACGAGTTTCGCGGTGACATCGGTGAACTTGCCTGAGCCGTCGTTGAGGAACAGATCGACACCGGAGAAGTCGCTGATCACCGCGAGGTCGAGATCGCGGTCGTCATCGAGATCGACAAACGATGCGCTATACGAGCGCCGATACCGCTTGGCCTCAAGTCCGGCTGCCACGGTATTGTCACTGAGGTTGCCGCTTCCGTCATTGAGCAGGAGGTAGCCGGGGAAGCCGTCGTTGGCGTCGTAGATTGGTGCCGGCATCTGGCCCTTCACGTAGGGTAGTTTGTACTGAGAAAACCAGACGTCCACATCGCCATCGGCATCGATGTCGCCGGTGGTCATGACCATCGGGTCGAGCACCTTCTCCGGCGCAGTCCACGCCATTTTCGCCTCGCTAGGAAAAGTGCCATCTGATTGGCCTTCAATGAGATAAACCCCATTATGACCAATCGCGATACAGTCGGCAACACCGTCCCCCGTCAGGTCGTCGAGGGTGACGTTGAACACGAGTTCATCAAAGTTCGGGCACAGTTTTTCCGGCTTAAAACGCCCCATGCCGTGATTGCGGTAGATCCGGTTTTTGCAGCCGAGAATGACATCGACCATGCCGTCAGCGTTGAAGTCGGACAGGATCAGTGGGTCGATGAAAATGTTTCCATCGTTGGGCGGAATGTTTTGGTTGTTGGCCGACTTGAAAGCCGGCGCTCCTTCGCGTTCGAGCCACTCAAGGCCGGAGAGATCAATTTGCCCCGGGCTGGCCAGTTGCTCCGGGGTGATCTCGCTCGGCTGCCAATGTACCTCAATGTCACCGCGCAGGATGCCGCGCTTGGCCAAGCGCGGCATCCTGCGCGGTGACATTGAGGTACATTGGCAGCCGAGCGAGATCACCCCGGAGCAACTGGCCAGCCCGGGGCAAATTGATCTCTCCGGCCTTGAGTGGCTCGAACGCGAAGGAGCGCCGGCTTTCAAGTCGGCCAACAACCAAAACATTCCGCCCAACGATGGAAACATTTTCATCGACCCACTGATCCTGTCCGACTTCAACGCTGACGGCATGGTCGATGTCATTCTCGGCTGCAAAAACCGGATCTACCGCAATCACGGCATGGGGCGTTTTAAGCCGGAAAAACTGTGCCCGAACTTTGATGAACTCGTGTTCAACGTCACCCTCGACGACCTGACGGGGGACGGTGTTGCCGACTGTATCGCGATTGGTCATAATGGGGTTTATCTCATTGAAGGCCAATCAGATGGCACTTTTCCTAGCGAGGCGAAAATGGCGTGGACTGCGCCGGAGAAGGTGCTCGACCCGATGGTCATGACCACCGGCGACATCGATGCCGATGGCGATGTGGACGTCTGGTTTTCTCAGTACAAACTACCCTACGTGAAGGGCCAGATGCCGGCACCAATCTACGACGCCAACGACGGCTTCCCCGGCTACCTCCTGCTCAATGACGGAAGCGGCAACCTCAGTGACAATACCGTGGCAGCCGGACTTGAGGCCAAGCGGTATCGGCGCTCGTATAGCGCATCGTTTGTCGATCTCGATGACGACCGCGATCTCGACCTCGCGGTGATCAGCGACTTCTCCGGTGTCGATCTGTTCCTCAACGACGGCTCAGGCAAGTTCACCGATGTCACCGCGAAACTCGTCGACAATCATTTCGGCTTTGGGATGGCTCACAGTTTCGCCGACTACGATGCCAACGGAAAACTGGACATGATCATGATTGGCATGAACTCATGGACAGCCGAGCGGGTGCTCTCCATGAACCTGCAACCGCCCACGCATCGTCATTACTTCGACCGGCTCGATGACCTGACGTTTGGCAACCGGCTCTACTTCGGTGGCGACCAGAAATTTGAACAACGCCCGATGGGCGATCGAGTCGCCAACACCGGCTGGTCGTGGGGCGTGACCTCGTTCGATGCAGACAACGATGCAGACACTGACCTGTTCATCGCCAACGGACACAAAAGCCGCGAGTCGGTGAAGGACTACGATCGCCAGTTTTGGTGCCACGACATTTACCACGCCAACTCCCAGGCCAACCCCGCGATGGAGGTCTACTTCCGGAGCACCTCAAGCCGACTGTACGGTGCCGGTTACTCGTACGGCGGCTACGAAAAAAACAAGCTACTGCTCAACCGCAAAAACGAAAACTTGGATGAAGTGGCGTTCCTAATGAACACCTCACACGAGATCGACTCGCGCAACGTGGTCAGCGGCGACATCGACGGCGACGGACGGCTCGACCTCATTTTTACTCACTTTTCCGTCTGGCCGGAACCGGGCACGCAGGGCCTACTGATGGCGCGCAACCTTTGGCCCAGCGACAACAATTGGATCGGCGTTCATCTTTCGCGTAGCAAGAGCTGTCCATCGCTCAACGGCACCAGAGTCCGGCTCAGGGCCAACGGCCGAGACCAGTGGCGCTACATCGTTAACGGCGACTCATACCGCTCCCAGCACGCGCCAATTGCCCACTTCGGCCTTGGCCAAGCGGATGCCGTGGAAGAGGTCGAGGTGCAATGGCCCAACGGCGAATCCACAAAGTTGGCCGCTCCGGTAGTGGGTAAATATCACGCCGTGAAGGCCCCGTAGACTCGTCGAAAGAACGTTGATTTTTTGCGTCCGCACTTGACCAAGCAGCGGAGACCAATTGAGGACAGCTGGGACAGCCGTCCCCACCAGCGGCTCAGCTTTAGATGGTTATTCCTCCAGCCGGATGAACCACTCGGCGATGGTGTCGGCGAAGCGGAGACCCTCGCGGGTGAGGTGAAAGCGCTCCGCTGCCTGTACACCCCAGCCGGCATCGACCGCGCGCTGCATGTCCCCCTCCCACTCGTTGCGGAGGTCGTGCCCGGTGACTTGCGTGAACAAGTCGAACGGCCAGCCGGCGTTCATCCGCAGGCCGAACGCCGCTGTCTCGCCGGCACTGCCCAGGGTGGGAAGCTGCTCGACTGACTCATGGGCGCGTTGGCCAAGCTCGAGTTGCTCACAATAGCGCTCGGTGTTTGCCACGTTTCGAATCCGGCGACCGTCGACGAATCCAGAGGCGCTTGGGCCAAGCGCCTGGCACGCGCCGCCACGCCAGTAATTGATGTTATGACGGCAGGCACGCGATGGCAGCTCTGGGTCTGGCTCGCCTTCGTGCCGAGCAAAGTTGGCAACTTCGTACTGGGAGAAACCGGCGGCAGCGGCGGTGTCGATCAAGCGATCGTACATCGCACAGGCGAGCGCCTCGTCGACATCAAATTCGCCGGCCTGAAGTTGCTCGTACAGCGGGGTGTCCTCCTCGTAGATGACCTCGTAGCAGGAGAGATGTTCGCTACCGAGTGCGATGGCCTCATCCATGGTCGATTGCCACGTCTCCATTGTCTGGCCGGGAATGGCGAACATGAGGTCGATGTTGATGTTTTCGAACCCCGCTCCGCGCAACCGGTCGAACGACTTGAACACCATTTCGCGCGAGTGGATGCGGCCAAGGCGAACGAGCAGGTCTGCATCGAGCGACTGCACGCCCATCGAAATGCGGTTCACACCGTATTGTCGAAACAGGCTGGCCTTGTCCGTGGACACAGTGGCAGGGTTGCACTCAATCGTCCATTCGTCGGCGCCGAGCAGGTCGAGCCGCTCCATCGCCGTGAGAATGCGTTGCCACTGTTGCAGACTGAGGATCGAGGGAGTGCCGCCGCCAAAGAAAACCGTTCGCGGTTTCACGGACGAGGCGACCAACTCCATCTCACGAATGAGCGCATCGACGTAGCGGTTCATCTGTTCCCCACCGGATGCCTCGGAGTAAAAGGCACAGTAATCGCATTTCGTGGCGCAGAACGGCACATGCACGTACAGGCTTTGAACGGGGGCGGGATAAGTTATATTGATGGCAGTCATGGGAACGGCACCCCATGATAGAAGGCTATTCCTTGAAGGAACCGAGCTTGCACATCAGGCCGGCGTTGATCAGGTACGGAATCCCGTACCACGCTGAGTACTCCAAAACCTCAGGGGGCTCCGGCGTGACGAAAAGCCCGACAAGCAGATGGAGCGGCACAATCGCGCCGACCTCATTGGCATAGGAAAAAGAACCAAGACCGAGCATCAATGTGAGTAATCCCAGCCCCATCAGGGTCTTGCGACCATTGGCAGTGGACATGCCGTAAACCAAGCCTGCAACGTAGACGAACAGGGCTAAGCCAACGGCCACACCGATACCGCCGCCTATGGCAATTTCCTTCAAGGTGTTTGCCAAAAAGTCGGGATCTTCCATATCAAAGATCATGTCGGCGCCAATGACACCGACCACCAAAACACCTATGAGAGTACCCCAAAACATGTCACATCCGGCCAAGCCGGTCGGGCAACCTACCCGCCCCCCAGCGCTTGGCCAAGCGATTTTTGGCTTAATTTTTTTGCCAAAATGGCGTTCCCTCCCCGCATGCACTCTGCCGTAAAAAATGCATTGCTGGCCGCCGCCCTCCTGCTGAGCGGGCTCGGAAGCGGTCTTGCCGCTAACAAAAAAATCCTGCTTATCGCCGGCCGCCCCAGCCACGGCCCTGGCGACCATGAGTTTCGTGCCGGATCCCTCCTCCTGCAGAAATGCCTCAATAAAATCAAGGGTATCAAGGCTGAGGTGCATGATTTCGGTTGGCCCAAGGACGACGCAGCATTCGAGGGCATCGACGCCGTGCTAATATACGCCGACGGCGGCGGCGGCCACCCGGCCATCCAGAAAGATCGAGCCAAGCTCATCGACGGCCTCGCAAAAAAAGGCATCGGCATCGGCTGTGCGCATTACGGCGTGGAGGTGCCCAAGGGCGATCCCGGGCAGTACATGCAGGACTGGATAGGCGGCTACTACGAGCATGCCTTCTCGGTGAACCCCATGTGGGCGCCGGACTTCAAAACCTTTCCCAGTCACCCGATCGCCCGTGGCGTCAAGCCTTTCAAGGTGGTGGACGAGTGGTACTTCAACATGCGCTTCCGCAAGGACGGCGTCGGCAAGATCACCCCGATCCTCGTTGCCACGCCCAGTGATAAGGTACGCAACGGCCCGTACGTCTGGCCCAAGGGCCCGTACAAGCACATCCAAGCCGAGAAGGGCCGGCCGGAGACGATGATGTGGTCGTACGTCCGCAAGAACGGCGGCCGCGGCTTTGGCTTCACCGGAGGGCACAAGCACCAAAACTGGGGCAACGACAACTACCGCAAGGCCGTCCTCAATGGGCTGCTATGGATCGCCAAGGCCAAGGTGCCGAAGAACGGCGTGCCGTCCACCGTCACCGACGAGGAGCTGAAGCAAAACCTCGATCCAAAGTAACAATTCTCACATTTGCCGATTTTTGTCTGATTGATAGTTTAGCTTATGGAATCTAGAACATTTCCGGAATTTTCTCTCACCCGACTAATTAAAAATACTTTTAGGCCGAAGATCGGCGAAAAAATCTGTATCTTAATTGATCTTCCAGATCTAAAATTATTTAATAATTTCGAATTCATTAATTATCCTGAGTTTTCGATTCAAAAACACGCGCACGATTCATTTTATAAATCTTTACATGATGGAGTGATGGATGATCTCAACTTAATTGGAGGTGAGATGTTTGCCTACATGGAAACTGGTGGTAGTAACCTTGACTTACCTGCTTCAGCAGTAACAAAGGAAGGTAATGAAATAAGCTTAGAACGAGATGTATACGAAAAATATGACATTATACTCTGCATTTCAACCTACTCCGCCACTGCCCCTCTAACAGCGTTTGCCAAGCGCATCGGCTTTCGTGGAGCAACTCTACATGGAGTTAACGATATCATCTTGGGTAGCGGTTTAGCCGTAGATTATAACGAGGTCAGCAAGGACGCGGAGAAACTGCGCCGCGCCCTGACACGGGCCGATCATTTCGAAATCGATTTCCAGTACGGCGACGAAACCCACACCCTCAATCTCGAGTGCGGCAAACAGGAGGCGCAAAAAAGCCATGGCATCTGTCTCGTCGACGAGCCAGACGTGGCCAACCTCCCGGCCGGCGAAGTGTACTTCGTCCCGACTGGAGGCGAGGGCCGATTCGTCATGCAGTACGCCGACGGCACGCTTGGCCTGCAGACAGTCAAGGGCGGAAAAATCGTCAACGCCACCCTCCTCCGCGGCGAGCAGACAATCATTGACGAGCATAACGCGAAACTGGCGAGTGACCCGGTCACCGGCGAACTGGGTGAACTTGGTTTCGGCACACAGGAACTGCCGGTGTCCGGCCGCGACATTCAGGATGAAAAAATCCTCGGCACCCTGCACGTGGCC